>CAYMFZ010000448.1:0-5234 GCA_964389585.1 uncultured Pirellulaceae bacterium
TTCCTTGAGTTTGTATCGATTCTTTTGAATTCCAGGTCCGACAAGTTCGCCTTGAATGGCAATTCGTCTACCTAGTTGCAAAAACTTTTCTGCAAGCCCAAGCTGTCTCGCCATTTGCCAATGCGTGTTCTTTTCGGTTTCAGCGTACTGCCAATTTCGACCGCAAACGCCAAGCTCACCATCAAAGAAAGCGGTGAACGAAGTCCCGTCAATCTTCTCGGTGACGTAGAACGGCTTGCCTCCAAAACTCTTGAAGTCAGAAGCCAAGTTTTGAATTCGCTCTTCATCGGTTTTCGCAATGGCAGACGGAAAAGGCCCAATTACTTCGCCGCCAAGACAAGCCGGAACAGGTGGCTCAAATTTTTTGATCCCAAGCTCTTCAGTCACATCATCGCCAGTTTCAACTGAGCGACCAAGCACCGAAATGGGAATCAGCAGTCCTTGAGATATCTGTCCACGAAGTTTGACCGTTCGTAAACGAAAGCCTTCTTCTTCGCCCATCTTCTTGAATGAGGATTTGCGGAGAAATTCGAACTCTGGTTTGATCGGCAAAAATGAATCGATCTCGCAGTAGATGACTTGCTCACCAATGCTGAACTCGTCTTTTTTCACCACGCACTTCCAGCCATCCACAATCGCCAACTCAATCTTGTCAGCACCCTCAATTGGATTGATGCTAGTGATGTTTCTAATTGATGCGAGCTTTCTCATAGCAGTCTCAGATGTTCAGTTGACATAGGTGCGTCAGATGACATGGGTTCGGTTACGACACTTACAATGATTTGGATGTTCGCACCGTATTGGACCATTTTTGGAATCTTGGACTCAGATTTCAGATCGGATTTATTCGTTGGCTTACGAAACCTCAATCTGAATTGAACCTGAGCCCCACATCGCATCGGTTTGGAATTGCGAGAGACTTCTTGTTTGGTGGTGGCATTTATTAGAGGACATTTCAAAACCTAAAATCGTGCGATCATCGTAGTGGGATTCGCCAGAATTCCCTTTGTTTTGAAAGCGAGCTGGGACTTCTGGCGAAGTCCACTACAGGTTTTGAAATACCCTCTACTGATCGATCTGCGCTTGAAGCCAAACGGATCTTTGACGAACTCGACAGGAATTGGCGACTGATTTACGACGGCGGAGTGTGCGGAACTGACACGGAATCAGATCACCAAAACGTTGCCGAACTTCCAAACGGATTTCGATTGATGTTGTCTTAATTCTATTGGCTTTGACTAAGCCCAATTCCATTTAGAGCCAACGAAGAGATCTGAAAGAGCACCAAAACACGTGTATTTCGACCTCCCCACAACGTCCGATAATGTTTCTTATGTTCGGTTAGGTCTCTTTGAATCCCCGGGAATAACGAGTTTTTGGTTTTCTGGTCTCATTAAGCACTCTGCTTGAGATCTTCTGCTCTGCCGACAGAACTCAATGACACGATTCCAACTGAGACTCGTACCAATTCTCAATCGCTCGTGACATGGCCCGTGACCTCGTCCAGCATGTTTGGGTCTCGCAAGAATCCGAAAACTAGCATGGCAGCGCCCAACATCACGCACATGTCGGCGACGTTGAAGATGCCCGTTCTGACTTGGCCGAATCCAAAATTCAGGCCGAGATTCAAAAAGTCAGTTACCAAACCTTGATTGGTGATTCGATCAATCAGGTTTCCGATCCCGCCGGCAAGAATCAATGCGATTGGCGCGAAAACCGTCAAACGCGATTTCCAACTCAGGCAAAGGCAAATTGCCGTGCCAACCATAACACACAGATTAAATCCAACAAAAATGAGAAACCGAATTTCCGGAGAAAGCGTTCCGCCAAGGCTTAGAAAGCCGCCCGGGTTCAGAGCATATTCCAGCCGAACCGAATCTCCCAAGAATGATTTGGGAGGCACATTCTGAAGCGTTTGAGAAGCGATATGTTTGGTTGCTTGATCACAACCGACGAACGAAATCAGGATCGCGCAACCAAGAAACAAGCGAGCCATTTTTGATCGATACATTGACGTCTGAACTCCATCAGCGTTGTTGCTGTGCGGCTTCATTAAGTCGCCGACGAGCTTCGGATTTGATGGCTTCCCAACCGTATTCTAGTCCTTGGGCTCGGGCAGCCTCCATCAGTTCCTTGGCGACTTTGCTGACGTCCAGTTCGCTAATCGTGTTCTGAGCCGTTTGCGTTCCACCAGAGTTAGGCCAATTTTGCTGAGTATTCTGTTGGCTATTTTGAGCCTGATTGCCGTAATTCGTTCCGTACTGCACATTCGTATTTGGCGTTTGCCATTGGCCTTGATAACCAGTTTGGTTCTGTGGAATTTGGTTGGCAGTTTGGTTATACGTTTGATCTTGGGTTTGATAAGTGTTTCCGCCGCCAATCATGTTTTGAACGTTGTCAAGAACGTTGTTTAGATCCTGATTGGGGTCGACTTCGTTCTCACGGTGCCCAACAGCTTCCTTCCAGTTTTTCACATGCGGATCAACGAAGTGGGCGATTTCTTCAGGCACAAAGCTGGACGCCTTCCAAATTGCATTTTCAATGTAAGGCCCAAGCTTAGAATTTTCGTGAACCGCGACGTGAGCACGCTCACTATAAGTCGTCGCGAACATCGTAATCACCATGCACAAGAGAAAGCCCTTGGCCGCTCCCAGCAAGGCACCGATTTGACGATCAAATCCCTTAAGTTCGTTCTTCTTGAGTGACTTCGAAATGGACGCGTACACGGTCCAGATCACCAACGAAGTTCCGATGAACAGAACCAACATTGCGCCTATCTGATTCCACGGAGGTTGGACTTTGATGAAGCCGGAAACAACGTCATGAAAATTCGCTGCGACGATATAGCTAACAATGATCGCGGCCAGCGAAGCGATTTGCCACGCGAGTCCTTTCCAGTAACCAAACCAAATCGCACCCGCAAAAACAATCAGCATCAAGATGTCGTAAATAGCCACGGCTTCCTCCTTGGTTTTCAGTACAACCGAAAGCGGCGAGAGAACTCACGTGCACTTACGGCCGACCAAATCTTTACCTGACGTGCTGTGAAGGCAAGCCAGAATTGATTCCATTCAATTGGGGCGTCGCCAGTACTCGCGCTGAAGTCATTGGGCGACGCGGCGGGGATTAGAGATGATTCCGCCGAATGCCTCAAGACAAATTGAAAGCGGTATCCAACGTGTAGCTCACAAGAAATTGGTGCTAGCGAATCTCCAATTGTTCGAATCGACGTTGGTCATTGGTGGTGGCTAATGTCTAATTTGGAAGGCACTATTGGTTCGTCAGACCTGATTGATTTGACCGTACCAATGGGTTCCATGCCTCGCGCTTGGAGTGAGCATGATTACGCAAGCGTAAACATGGCACCCGTCAGTTCAGCTTAGACGAACCACTGGCTGTGCTTATGGCCAATCCACTTGAAGCATTTCATCAAACACGAAGAAGGATTTTCGGTTTGACTCATGGCTGATTTCAAAACACACATTACGTACAGTTCCGTTTTGGGCCTCGCCTACGGTGGAATCGGCTACTACGTTTTTCATGTTCCACCGGCGCATTGTCTCATTGCAGGAAGCCTTTGCAGCGTCGCGGGCATGCTTCCCGATCTTGATAGCAACTCGGGCATTCCACAACGAGAAATGCTCTCGTTCGTTTCCGTTATCGTGCCCATGTTGATGCTTGACCGTTTCGAAGCAATGGGACTGACGACCGAGCACATGGTTTTTCTCGCTGGGGTCATGTACGCGATCATCCGATTCGGCATTGGCGGATTGTTTAAGCGTTACACAAAACATCGCGGCATGTGGCACAGCATCCCGGCTGCGATCGTCGCGGGTTTGGCAACATTCATGGTTTGCCTTTCTTCGGATTTTGAAATTCGCATCTTCAAAGCCTGGGCAGTTGTTTTGGGGTTCATTACCCATTTGGTGTTGGACGAAGTCTATGCAGTCAACTGGCAAGGAAAACTTCCACGCATCAAAAAGAGTTTTGGAACCGCTTTGAAGTTCTATGGCAAGAATCGTTGGGCGAACTTCGCGACTTACGCGAAACTCTTCGTGCTTGTGGCAATGATCGCGAGCGACGACTACGTCATGGATTGCCTTTGCGAGCATCCAGTCGAAGCCCCGCAATCTGCGACAGATTGGATTAGGAATCTATTCATCCACGACCACGATCATGAAACGTTCTTGCGCTAATTCATGTTCGTAAACCACCAACTCTGCCGGTGAGCACTGGCTTCTAAATTGTATTGCGGCTCCTTTTTGGGGCCTTCTTCATACCCCGGCTCTGCCGGTGGTCATTGATTCTTAGGATTGCCCAACGCTGTCCCCATCTCGTTTTCTACAACTTGTTCACTGTTTTGATAAAACGCTTGCAATCGAAGCCTCAACATCTGAAGATTCATATCTCCGATTCTTTATTTCTTTCCACCGACGCCTCAAATTTTTTGAAGAGCATTGGTCAATCTTGCTCGCCATTGTTTCAATGCCACCAGCAAAGATGAAGAGATCTGACTGGTGACAATGAACCATTTTATAACAAGCCATGCACATAAATTGCCCGCACTGCCACAACGGCGTTGAAGTCATCGAGGACGCCGAACTTGCCGATATCGATTGCCCTTCGTGCGGCAGTCACTTCAGTGTTCTGGGAGAAGACCCGAACGAAACGTTTGCTGGAGACGCTGATCCAAACAGAACGATTGCCCGTCCCCAGGGAAAGATGCTTGGTCGATTCGAACTCATCAGTGAAGTCGGCGTCGGCGGATTTGGAAGTGTTTGGAAAGGCAAAGATCCTCGTCTCGATCGAATTGTCGCGATCAAAATCCCTCGCAAGGGTCAACTTAGCCGGCTTGAAAGCGAGCAGTTTTTTCGAGAGGCTCGCGCCGCCGCCCAACTCAAACATCAAAACATCGTTCCGGTTCATGAGATCGGTCGAGACGGCGAAACAATTTACATCGTTAGTGATTTCGTCGAAGGCTATTCGCTGAGTGATCGACTAACATCAGGCACCATGGGTATGGAGGAAAGCGCCACACTGTGTGTCAAGGTTGCGAGTGCACTTCAACACGCACACGACAAAGGTGTCATTCATCGTGATCTCAAGCCGGGCAACATCATGCTCGACAACTATGGCCAGCCACACGTGATGGACTTTGGCATGGCCAAACGCGAAGCCGGCGAAATCACCATGACGATGGATGGTCAAATCCTTGGGACGCCTGCGTTTATGTA
>CAYMFZ010000449.1:0-5214 GCA_964389585.1 uncultured Pirellulaceae bacterium
CCGCGAATCAAGTACGCGAGCGCATTGTCTTTCTCCAAGGCAATTGATTTCTCGGTATCAAGCAAAGCCTGTTTCCACCATTCCGACTGCCCAATTTGTTGAACGGAAAAAGCTCGATGGCAATAGGCTGATGCGTTTTCAGAATCGAGCTTGATCGCGTTGTCGAAATCGCTAATCGCCTCACTGTACCTGCCAATTTTGCGATACATCACGCCACGAATCGTAAGAGCCAAGCTGTTGTTGGGATTCTCAATGACCACGTCATCCAAGATGGCCAATGCGTCATCGAAATATTCGTTTGCAGCCAACGCCATGGCCTTTTCCAATTGGGCACTTGAGTCTTCAAGTGACGCATTTGAAATCAACTGTTGATCGTTCATCTGGTACCCAGTCTGTGGCATACCCGTCCAAACAAAAAACGCACCTGCCGCGATTCCCAAAACTACAAATTTCATTCCGCTCATTGTTCTGCTAGCTCCAAAACCTCAATTCATTAATCTTGAGCAAGCCTAGGTCTCTATTGTCGAGGTGAATCTAAGAAGCGGAAAAAAACAGGATCAAACGAAACGAGTAAACCACCTTCTTTCGCTGCAGCGCCTGTTTTAATGCGGACACTGGCCTTGGAATGCTGGCACTTAATACGAATCCCAATAATCCGGATATTCTTCTAAACTTGCCCAGCCCGCAAAGTCGATCAGATCAAAGACGTAGTCGTGTTTACGTAAACAGGTAGGAAATCGATGCTCGCTTTTAAATCAAAACTCAAGCTGACTTTGATGTTGGTTGGAACACTTACGATGTTAGGTGGATCCGCGCTTGGACAACAAACTCCATCACAGCGGTATCAGCCCGCTCCAAGTAACGCCATTCACACGCCACCGCCTGCGGCCCATACGCCGCCGTCGCAAATGCAAAAACTTCCACCGAAGTTCCGCACGGCAAAATCGGCTTATCAGGTTGCACCGAGTGGCAATCAGCCATCTTACGGTGGTGCTCAGTACAACTTCTCGGATCAAACACGGCAACGTGCGGGCGAGTTGACTCGTGCGACACGTCCGGGTTTCGAGCAACGAAAACAAACGCATGCTTACCAGCAGCGTGGCATGGTTCAGCAAACAAGCTACCAAGTCGACGAAAACGGCGTTCCGATTGTTCCTGAGATTCTTGCGGGTGGAAACACTCCTGCTCAACCGCTTCAGCAGTTCCAGCCTCCATCCAAAAAGTCTGGCCCGATGGTTGATGAAATGCCTCGCAAGACTCCTGCTGATTTTGCAGCGGCGATGGGACAGATGCGAAGCAACACTCCACGGATTGCTCCTGGTGAACTTGCCAGTCAAACTCAAGACATTAACGCTCAGATGGTTGAGCTTCGAAAACGAGCCGAAGAAAAAGCTGCCGCCGAAGCACGAGCCGCGGCCGCCAAAGCCAAAGAGCTTGCCGATCTTGCAGCCGCAGAGCAACAAGAGATTGAGCGACTTGAAGCCGAGAAACAAGAAGCCATTCGCGTTGCCGCTTTGAAAGTTGCCAATGCGAAAGCGGAAGCAGACAGAAAAGCAGAAGCCATGCGAGCCCAAGCCGCCAAAGACGCAGCCGATCGAGCCGCTGCGGAACAAGCTGCCGCCGAACTAGCCGCCGCTGAAGCCGCAAAGGCGAAAGAAATGGCTAAAGAAATTTCAGCTTCTGAATTCATTAACCAAATAACACCGACAACTCCAGCATCGACCGAAACGGCTCCGGCTACTTCGCCTGTGCAGGACAACAACACGTCGCCACGACTAGTTGCCAAACAAGGTAGCAAAGTTCAATCGGTTCCAGCCGTGATGCAGCTTGCCAACGACAGCTTTTCAACGCCAGTTCGCGATGACAAAGTCGTTCAAGTTTCGTCTCAGCAAGAACAAGCAGCCCCTTCCAAGGCGTCAATTCGCTTGGCCGCTCCTGCGATTCAAGTCGAATCTTTTGGACCTCAAACAGTCGGCGTCAACAAGCCTGCCAACTACAAAGTCGTTGTGAAAAACAACAGCAATGAAATGGCTGAGCGAGTGCTTGTTGGAATCAACATGCCACAATGGATTGACATCGAAAACGTAAACTTGACGACCGGTGGAAAAGAAATCACCGACGGCAAAGACCAAGCACGTTTGGTTTGGAGCATCGACAAGATTCCTGGCAACTCGTCACAAACAATTACAATCACAGCCGTTCCACGAAAAGCCGAAGTCTTCGACGTTGGCGTGGAGTGGACTTTGGTTCCACGAGTTGGCACGACCAACATTAATGTGACTGAGCCGAAATTGGAAATGAACATCGCGGGACCACAAGAGGTTCTTTACGGTGAGACTGCGATCTACCACGTGACCGTCCGCAACCCGGGAACAGGAACAGCAGAAACCGTTATGGTGATGCTTCCTGAAGCACTTGGTGGCGAGCGGGCTGAGCTTGGTAACATTGACGCTGGCAAGGAAAAGAACTTTCAGGTTGAGCTACTTGCTCGAACTGCAGGTGACCTGACTTTGATCACGACTGCCGTCGCCGAAGGAAATTTGAAGACCTCGTCTGAGCGAGCATTGACCGTTCGACGTGCGAACTTGAACATCTCACTTGATGGTCCTGGTCTAAAGTACGCCGGTAGCGTTGCGACTTATTCAGTCAAAGTCTCCAACACGGGTGACGCGACTGCAAACGAGATTGTTTCCGCGGTTGCTTTGCCAACGGGTGTTAAATACATCAGCGGCGTTGATTCAGTCAAACTGATCGAAGGCGGAATGCGATGGCCAGTGGGAACACTTGAGCCTGGCCAAACTCGTGAATTCAAAATCAACTGCCAGCTAGACACATCGGGCGATCTTCAACTTGAAGTCGGTGCTCGCGGACGTGGCGATCTCGCCGCTTCGAGTGCTTGCTTGACGACGGTTGAGACGGTTGCTGACCTTGTATTGTCAGTCGCCGATCCAAAAGGTCCATTGCCAACTGGCGAGTCTGTTGGCTACACCATCAAAGTTCAAAACCGAGGCAGCAAGTCTGCCAAAGACGTGAACCTTGTGATGCAGTTTTCAGAAGGCATCGAGCCAAAAGAAGCTGCTGGCCTTGAGCACAAAATCAGTCCTGGCGAAGTCAAATTTGTGCCAATTGGCCAGATTGATCCGGGCCAAGAAATGAGCTTCAAAGTTACAGCGGAAGCATTCAAAGCTGGAACACATGTTTTCCGAGCTCAATTGGTTTGCGAAGAATCTGATGCTCGCGAAGTCGCCGAAGGAACAACACGGTTCTTTGGTGAAACAGTTCAGCCGGTAACAACCGCGAACGCTTCTAATTCGAATTCAGATTTCGGTTCAAACGATTTCGGAACTGAGTTCAAGCGTTAGAGTAAACAATTCGCTGATTACAAATCGCAAAACGATATTCGGCGACAATTGAACACCATGGTTTTCAACCTGACAGCCGCAAGCCTATTCTGGCTTGCGGCTTTTTTAATGCGCACTTTTCATATGCAGCCCAAGTCCAGCTTTCGTTACATGATTCACAAACAACGCAAGACAAAGCCCTCATGAACGTTTTGATTTCATTGGATGACCTCACAAAACTGAATCGTTTGTTAAACTCTGGGGTTCCAAACCTTAAAAGGACCCAAAGATGAAGCATCTAAAAACGTTTTCAATAATTTTCACGCTCGCGATGGTTACCGGGCTGACAGCGATGGCCGAGGACTGGACTCGATTCCGTGGACCCAACGGATCAGGAGTCAGTTCGAGCATGGCGGTTCCAACAGAATGGAGCGCCGAGAAAAACATGAAGTGGAAAATTGACTTGCCGGGCCCCGGTTCGTCATGCCCAATCGTGTTGGACGGAAAAGTATATTTGACTTGCTACACCGGCTACGGTGAATCCGCAGAAGCTCCAGGCAATCCAAGCGACTTGCAGAGACATCTTCTTTGCTTTGACCGAACATCCGGAAAAGAGCTTTGGCGGTCGTCAGTCAAATCGGACAACGATGAAGATCCTTACAAGGGCTTCATTGTCGAGCATGGCTACGCAAGCAGCACGCCTGTGAGTGATGGCGAGCACATTTTCGTTTTATACGGCAAGACGGGTTTGCTCGCATTCGACATGGAAGGCAAGCAAGTTTGGAAAACGAACTTGGGAACTGAATCGGATCCTGCCAAATGGGGCGGCGGAGCGAGCTGCATGCTTTACAAAGATTTGGTGATCGTCAACGCAGGCAATGTTGGCCATGCGTTGGTCGCGCTGAACAAGAAAGATGGATCTGAAGTATGGAAAATCTCCGATCCGAAATTCACCAACTGCTGGTCAACTCCAAGCGTCGTCAACGTTGATGACAAAGACCAACTGGTTTCAAGTATGCCTGGAAAAATCTTGGGCGTCGACCCACTTAAGGGAACAGAACTTTGGCGAGCCGAATCTCCAATCAGCCAAACGGTCTGCGGCTCATTGGCTGAAAAAGATGGCGTCGTTTATGCAATGGGCGGACGCGCGGGCGATGCAGTTGCCGTGAAGTGCGGTGGTGAGGGCGACGTATCGGGTTCAAACACCGTTTGGAAAACTTCATTGCGATCTGGAATTGGAACGCCTTTGATTAGTGGCAAGAACATGTATTGGTCGAGTTCAGGCATCGCGTACTGTGCGAGCTGCGAAGATGGAAAGCTGGTTTACAAAAACCGCATCAAGCCAGAACAAACGGGCCGACGAATGCCAGCCGGAGATTATGCTTCGCCAATCGCCGCGGGTGACTCAATCTTTATGACGCTTCGATCTGGCACGACTTTTGTCGTGAAGGCGGGTGACGAGTTTGAGCAAATCGCTGAGAACACGATTGAAGGCGATGACAGTTTGTTTAATGCAACGCCAGCGATCAGCGATGGTGAAATCTTTATTCGAAGCAACAAGCGGTTGTATTGTATCGCTGCGGAATAACTTGATTGCCAATGTTTCATAATGAACTCTGTAACGGGTTAACGGGCGAGTGTTTTTCACTCGCCCGTTTTTTTTGTGCGATGAAAGCTTCCGATGCAAACTAAGTTCGGTGATCTTACTGAGCGGCCGAACCGATTGTTCGCTGACTGGGTTACCTAGCCGGCAAAGTCAATTGTCGGTAAATCGCTGATCAAATTGAATCTCCCGATAATTCTTCATTGCAACTCCACAGCCAATAATCGACTTGCTGGCACTTGAGATAGCAGCCATAATGTCACCCAAATA
>CAYMFZ010000450.1:0-5207 GCA_964389585.1 uncultured Pirellulaceae bacterium
CTCGGACGCCTCATCAATCTCAGGCTTGGCTGGCTCTTCCATCTCAAGCTTCAAAAGCGTCCGCAAGGCTCGCTGAACGTGCTTGAATTTGATTGGCATGCTCAGTTGCATCCGATGATCGTTGAGCCACTCTTTCTTCGCCAGACGTTCGACCTTTTCGGTCACAATCAAGATTGCAGGCACCTGTGATGTGAACTGTCCTTTCAAGAATCGCTCATACCAACTGATCGCTTCACGTCCCAATCCAGCGCATCCGAAAATCACGCAATCGGCAGGCAGTTCTTCTGAGGGATCAAGATCGTTGAACCGGCTGAGACCACGTTCCGGATTCCCCGTGATCAAGACACGGTAGCCAATCTTTTTCAGACGATCACGCAATGAGTCCTGGACTTTGATGTTTGACTCGATTAGCAAAAGCGTTTTGCCTCGGCCTTCTTCTTGTTTCTTGACCAGGTTGGCGTAGTCGCGTGCTTCTTTCTCAGAAAGTCCCGCGTCGTATTCCTGGTTATCACCCGACTCAATTGCCTTGATGACAGATTCAGTTTCGTTGAAAGCAATCTCGGCAGTTTGAACGCGCTTTGACGGATCGAGTTCCGTCATTCGATTGCACAAAATTACAATCCGGTGTGGCAATTTTGGCTCGTGCACGGTGATTGGCGGCATGTCTTTGTATCGTTGAGCCGACAATCGCTTGATACGTTCACGCGTCTCAACCAAAGGCGGAACACCAGAAATCATTTGGTAGAGCATGCAGCCAACGAAATAGATATCGCTTCGTGGGTCGTTTCGCCGAACACCCGTACAGCGTTCCAAACCCGCGTAGTCAATACTTCGTGGTCCACCGGAGGAACCTTCTTCAGCACTTTCGTCGCTGACGGTTGCCAACCCAAAGTCAACCAGTTTCGCCTGCCCCTTTGATGACAACAGAACGTTTGAAAGTTTCATATCGCGATGATAGACACCTTGCTTTGCAGCGTACGCCAACCCGGAAGCTACGTCGCGAATGATTCGCAGTGCCGTCAGATTTGGAACTTTCTTGTGGGCCTTGGCATACTCTCGCAGGTTCTGTCCTTCGACGAAGTCCATCACCATGTAGATCCGGCCTTTGTCTTCGTCGACTTCTGCAATTGGAACGATGTTCGGATGCCGAAGCTTCATCACCATTTTGGCTTCACGCAAAAAGTGGTCTCGCGTGGCGGTGTCGTTGCTATAACGCTGACGAAGTACTTTGATCGCTTTGACATCGCCGGTCTTACGATGCACCGCCCGATATACTCGCGCGAACGTACCGGCACCAATCAAATAGAGAACTTGCCAGTTCCCGTAAAAGTAACCTCGCCGTTGGCCATCCACGACACGTGAAATCTGCCAGTTGGTCATTTGCTCTTTTTCAAGCAGCTTCATGATGAAGTCATTGAAGCTCGCTCGTCCACGACCACCCGCCTGGCCCAACGATTCTTCCAATTCCTTGGTCGTCATCAAACCGCAGTCGTAGACGCGTTGGGCAAATTGTTCGGCCGAAAGATCACTCATAGTTTTGGAAGAACCAGATTGTGGGAGAACCGGTTGGGCAGGAGGCGACAGGCAAAAGCTCTCTACCCATGATATTCTAAGGCGCTCAATTAGACAACTTTTGGCCACGTTTTTAGGGACATTGAGTTGTAAAAGCTGTCGGTTTTGTTGGGATAGATTTGCATCCCCGCCCAATTAGCCGAGCCGTGAGGAATCGCCATTTCAATCAAGACTTTAGATTTCGCCTTCAAGTGCGTTCTTGTATGTGTCTCGCTCACGTCGAGTTGCCTCAAGATCGAACATGAGATACTTCATGTCCATTCGCAACTGGCTAAGGGCCTCTTGGATCAAATTAAGAATCCGACGACGACGTCGTGTGTACTCGACAACGCGATTCAATGGCTGCTCTAAAGATTGACGTTGCTCTGCAGGAAGTGCTTGAACCGCAGTGATCAAATCATTTAGGTCCAAAGGAAGCTGTTCGTTTTTGTTTGGGTTTGACTGGGTGTTCATCTTGATGTCTTTCTGGCTGGATGTCTTTAGCGTGTTTGCTTGATAGCCACTAAAAGCAGAACCAGTGCCAATCCTCTGGCAATCTCCTTCAAACCACATCAAACCCAATGCTAGCAAGGGTTTTCTTGTTTCTCCGCAAAATCCTGAACCACCGTTGATGTTGCATTTTCGAAACACGATTGACGTGGCGATCGCATGAATAACCTGATAAAAGCCGCCTCATACGCTTTTTCAACATCACAATCCCGACGTTGAAGATTCACAACACATACGAATCGAAACGTGGCCTTTTCGCGACTTGAACGGCACTGAAAATGAAAATCCAATCGCCAAGCAATCGAACAACTAGCCATCGTGGTCTGGTTTTCATTGTGTCATTGATTTGCTTTTTGGTTGATTGCCAATTTTTGGCCCAACAAGCCAACGCGCAGTTCCACGAGAACTTTGAATCGTCGAATCCGACTTGGCTGCGACACGACTCGGACCAAGTCATCCCGGACAAGAATTGGGATCAACGCCGTACCAACGACGAGCAGGATCGAAATCGTTTCGAAAAGATCTTCTTCAAGAATGGCCCGGGAACTCACATTCACGTTTCGCACGAGGTCGATCCCGCCTTTGTCATTCGTGAGCTCATTCCTTCGGTTCGAATAAAGGCTTCTCGCCCAGGAATTCAAATTCTCGCGCGAATCGTGCTGCCGCGAACTTTGTCGCCCTCGGGAGAAGGCCCCATGACAACAACTTTGCCAGGTCCTCGGTATCAAGCAACAGGGAAGTGGGAAACACTTTCCTTTGCAGCCAATGAATTGGATTTGAAAGAGCTTTTGAAGGAAGAAGTTTGGATGCTGCGTCGAAAATTTGGTCCCCACGTGGATGAGCGCGACGCTTACATCGACAAAGTCGTCTTGAATTTATACACAGGTGTTGGCGAGTCTTTGGTTCAAATCGATGACCTGAAACTCAATGGCATTGTCGCCGCAAATGACATTGCCAAACGAGTCGAAGAAGGCAGGCAAAGAATCGAAGATAACAAAATTGCTTCCGCCAGTTTTGAACAATCGGAAAAGCATGAATCGTTGGTTGTCCGTGATGGAACGGTACTCTTGGTCAAGAAAAAGCCATTCTTTCCAAAGATCATTCAGCACAACGGCGAACCGTTCGATTATCTACTCGCTCTCGGCTTCAACACCATCGAACTAAAATCGCCCGCGACCATCGAACAGCTTCGACAAGCTCATGACTTGAAAATTTGGTTGATCTGTCCACCTCCGGCGTCCATTGGATTGAGTCCAATCAGCTTCACTTACGATCGTGTTTTGGTTTGGAAAATCGGTGAAAATCTCACCCAGCGCGACATCCCGGCCATTCAGCAGCGCGTTCGAGAAATTCGAGAGTCGGACAATCGCGAAGGCCGCCCCGTGATGGCCAACATCCAAGAAGACTGGTCTCAAATTGCGCAATTGACCGATGTTGTTTCCGCAGGCATCGAACCAATAGGTTCCAGCTTTCTCGCAAGCCAATACAGCGATTGGATTACCGCGAGACGAAACGCGATTGGAGTCAACAAGCCAGTTTGGGCTGATATTCAAACGGAGTTTTCACAAGCACTCGTTGGACAGATTGGTACGCTGGCCAGAAAAATCCCGCCCATCCCAATCGAACCACAACAGATCAAGTTTCTCGCTTACGAAGCCATCACTGGCGGCGCAAGAGGCTTAAGGTTTCGATCTCATTCTCGGCTCGATGGTTCAGATCCCGTCACGCGTTTACGAGCTCAAACTCTCGAGTGGATGAATGCAGAACTGTCTTTGATCGAACCTTGGGCAGTTGGAGGTGCGTTGATGGGATCCGTCCCAAACGATGATCCACAGCTTGAAATCACGGCGTTCAAAACAAATCGCTCGCGTCTATTACTGCTTCAGCGACAAACCCACCATGAGCAATACGTGGCTGGCGACGTGCCCATTTCTTCCATTGCGTTTCAAGATGCGGCCTCGAACTCAACTGACCTGGCTTACCTAATTGGTGACACAGGTTTGACACCGCTGGCAAACAATCGCTCCATCGCCGGTAAACAAATCCAAATTGAAAACTGCCCATCGATGGCGGCAGTTGTCTTAACGCAAGACCCACTTGTGATCAACAAACTAAACCAATCGTTCGAGCGCGTTGGCAAGCAACCGATCGTTCAAATGCACAAAGAACTTTCTCAGCAATGGTTGGCAATAATGCAACTGATTGACCGGCAGATGGGACGGATGGGACGAAGCTCAGCCAGCAGCAGCTCAGCTCTCAACGATGCCGTGAATTCATTTCGAACTGCTCAATCGCTACTCAATAGCAGCAGCACTCAAGCGGCAGTCGAACATCTAAATCGAACCGATGAGCGACTGGCCTTGATGAGACGCGAAATCATCACCGGACCGCTGGGAATGTTTCAGTCAAAGACCTCGTCTCCGTTTACATCTCATTGCAGCCTGATTCCTTTGCACTGGGAATTGGCAAACCGAATTGGCAAGTCAAACTGGAATCCCAACGGCCTCGCCGGCGGTGATTTCGAAAACCTTGAGCACATGCTTGCCAATGGCTGGGAGAATCGACGACTCGATAACGAACTAATCAGAACTAAAGTCGAACTTTCAGACACTTCTGTCGTTGATGGCAGCTACAGCCTCCGAATGGTTGCCACGTCGAATACACAACCTTCAAACAACCGGGCAAATCGCCTTGTTGAATCAACACCGCTTTGGATTGCGACTCCAGAAATGCAAGTCAAAGGGGGCCAGCTCGTTCGAATCCATGGCTGGGTCAACGTGCCGCGTGCGCTACTCGGCTCTCACGAAGGACTAACAATCACCGACACACTGGGTGGACCAGAAATGCGTGAGCGAATCGCCGTCACCAATGGCTGGCAAGAATTTACGTTGTACCGTGGCATACCGACGAACCGTTCCTTAAAAGTGACATTCGCGCTAAATGGAATCGGAGAGGCATGGCTCGACGAAGTCACTGTCAGAACACTTGACCTCCCCCCTGCCCCGGCGCGTCAGGCTCGCAAGTAATTTTTATTCGTTGAATCAGAGTGTGCCAGCCTCGGGCAGAATGAAAAACGAACGAGTCACTTGTTCTGGACCGTGGTGGGCGCCCAACTGACCCCTTAAGTGGTAAATTGGCGAACGTCC
>CAYMFZ010000451.1:0-5206 GCA_964389585.1 uncultured Pirellulaceae bacterium
CATTCGTCGTTTTTTTACGCCCATTCGAGTCCATTCATTCGAAGTCCATTCATTCGAAGTCCATTTAATCACTGCCCAAACCAGAAACGCTTATGCACGAAAGCTTGATTGCGTTTGGTTCCAACGAGGGAAATCGCGCAAAGATCTACGCCGATGCAATTCAAAAGCTAGATCAAGTTCCAGAAATCCAAGTCGTCGCCAGTAGTCAGCCACTCAAAACGGCGTCCGTTGGAGGACCAGAAAACCAAGAAGATTTTTTGAATGCGGCGATCCGTATCAAAACAAGCTTGGATCCTCACGCCTTGCACTCGTGTTTGATTGAAATCGAAGACCAATTGGGTCGTGAACGCCGGACTCGCTGGGGCTCGCGCAAAATCGACTTGGATTTACTTCTTTTTGACGAGATGGAAATCGAAACTTTGGAACTGACGATACCTCACCCGCGAATGTCCTTTCGCTGGTTCGTTCTCCAGCCCGCATCGGAAGTGGCGGGCGACATGATTCATCCTTCGTCTGGGCTGTCGATCGACGAATTGAAATCGAAAATACAATCGCCGGACAAGCTGGTTTTGCTGACCGCCGATTCGGAACACAAAGAATTTTTCAGCGAGATTCGGCAAGAAATTGCCAATCGGTTTCCAAGTTGGACTTTGCGATTGATCAACAACACTGATGAATTTGGGCAACTGGAAGAGAAAGCAAATTTTGTCGCACATTTTGAAGCGTCGCCAAATCGTGATCAGCCACTTCAGTCATCGAGTACGGCTGAGGCACAGGATTCGAATCTGCCGCTACGTCTCGTCAAAGGCTTTCGCGGTCCAAGATTGAAGTTGCCACGCGAATTGAAACAGGCGGCGATTGAGCTAATCGCGGCGGTCGAAGCGATGCAGGGAGCTGACTAGAACCTCAAAATGATCGTCCAAACGGAATCGAAAGATTTTAGATTGATCACGTAGAATATGGGAAATTCAGTGAGCCAAGGTATTCGGAAGCAAACGATTTTCAAATAGCATAGGAAGTCGATTCGTGCTGTGAGTCGTGCTGTCCAACTGCTTCCTCGAAAAAAGCTTCCTCGAAAAATCCTTCCATGAAAATTGTTCTTGCCAGCAGCGAAGTCGTTCCGTTTGCCAAGACGGGCGGACTTGCCGACGTCGCCGGCGCGCTGCCTTTGGAGTTGACGAAGCTTGGACACAAAGTTTCCGTTTTCATGCCGGGTTATCGCTGCATCGAAAAATCAACGCAGCCAATTGTCGCAACCGACGTTCAATTCGAAATTCCACTGGGCACAAGATCAGAATCAGGTCGGCTTTTGAAAAGCACGCTGCCGGATAGCAGTGTCGATGTTTACTTTGTTGCCCAAAAAGAGTTTTACGATCGCCCTGAGCTGTACGGTGAAAACGGCTCGGATTACGAAGACAACTGCGAACGATTTACTTTCTTTTCGAGAGCGGTGCTTGAGTCGATTCGAATTCTCGAGCTTGAGCCGGATGTGATTCATGCGAACGATTGGCAGACGGGATTGATTCCAGCATTGATCCAGAATGAGTACCGTGAGCATCCAGGCTACAAAGACATCGCGACGTTGATCACGATTCATAATCTTGCCTATCAAGGCGCGTTTCCTTTTGAAAAAATGGCGGTAACTGGCCTGGATCCAGAGCTGTTCAATTGGAAGCAAATGGAGTTTTTTGGCCAATTGAACTTTTTGAAAACGGGAATCGTTTTCGCCGACTCGATCAACACCGTCAGTCCGACTTACGCGGATGAAATTCAGACTTCCGAACAAGGATGCGGGCTCGAGGGTGCGCTTCAAGCACGTGCAGATCGGCTGTCGGGAATTCTCAATGGCATCGACGTCAATGATTGGAATCCTGAAACAGACAAGCACATCCCAACGAACTTTAATGCTGATTTCGATTTAAGCGTTGGAATTGAGGGCAAAGCGAAATGTAAACACGAGCTTCAAATTGAGGCGAAGCTTGAACCCAATCCCAATACGCCGCTGATTGGAATTGTTGGCCGACTGGCAACGCAAAAGGGATGGTCGTTGATTCTTCAAGTGATGAAGGATTATCTGGAGAACGTGGATGCTCAGTGGATTGTGCTGGGAACTGGCGATCTTGATTTCCATCACGTTCTGACATCGCTTCATCGCACGTATCCCCACAAGCTCGGTCTAACGCTGGGGTTTTCAAACGAGTACGCCCATCGCATCGAAGCCGGCTCCGACCTGTTCGTTATGCCCAGCCAATACGAACCGTGCGGGCTTAATCAGATGTACAGCATGGCATACGGAACGATTCCGATTGTTCGTCGAACAGGTGGACTGGCTGATACCGTTGTCAACGCGACGCGGGAAACCATCGATAACAAGACAGCCAACGGATTTAGTTTTGAAGAGTTTGACGCACACTCGCTTCATTCGTCACTCGATCGCGCAACCAACATGTTTCATAACGATCGTTCAGCCTGGAACCAATTGATGATGACAGGTATGAAGCAGGATTGGTCTTGGAATTCGAGCGCCAAAAAATATGAGTCGTTATACCGAAGAACAATTGTTCATGGAGCGATGGACCGCGAAGATTAATTCGCGGCATGAATGAAAACCATTTACACTGGCCAGTAGCGTCAGAACAATAAAGAACCAAACAGGATTACCAACCAAGAATTACACCTTTGATCTGTTAACCACACACGCCCGTTTCGACTCCCTTCCAAGTCCTCACTGTTTTGGCTGTTTGTAATGTCTGATCTTCGACTTGATCCAATCAATAATCGGTGGGTTTCCATCGCGCGCAATCGGGGTGATCGACCTGTCGAGTTTGCCCCCATGGAGCAAGCTCGGCAGCAAATTCTTTGTCCATTTTGCAAAGGCAACGAAGAAGAAACGCCGCCACTTTCAGCGGCCTATCTGCCAGACGGAAGCCGACTGGACGAAAAATCCGATCCGTCGTCTTGGTCAACACGTGTCATCCCCAACCGCTATCCGTCGTTTTCTGAATTTGTTCCAACTGAATTTGTTCCAAGCAAGGAACTGAAATCAGACGATGAATCAAAAGAGGACTCCAATCATGGGCCATTTCAGTCCAACGACATGCCGGGCTTTCAAGAGCTGATCATTCCCTCGCCACGGCATATTACTTCGCTCAGCGAACTTGAGGACGACGAGTTATTCGTTTCTTTTCAAGCCTATCAAGACCGACTAACGCACGTGCAATCGCTGAGCTGGATCAAGCACGCGATGTTGTTCATGAATTGCCGACCCGCCGCAGGGGCGACGCTGGGACATGTTCATTCCCAGTTAATTGGCTCGACAATTGTCAGTGACCATTTGGCGTCTTGCGCTCATCGCAACAAAGAACACATACAAAAACATGGCCAGTCGATCGTTCAATCCATCGCGGCTTGGGAGATTGATCAAGCCGATCGAATCGTAGAGCTAACGGAGAATTTTTGCGTTGTCTGTCCGTTCGCCAGTCGGTTTGCATTTCAAGTCTGGATCATCCCTCGCTCAAGCACTTTCGATTTGACGAAATGCGATGCACCCGTTCGCGAAGAATTGGCAACACTTTGTCGAACGGTTGTTTTGCGGTACGAAACGGTTCAAGACGATCCCGCTTATAACTTGTTGTTTCACTCGCCGCCGTTCGCCATGCTCGACGGCGAATTCAACCAGAGCTACTTTGAGTTGTTTCCACGATTGACGAGGGCTGCTGGCTTCGAATGGGGTACCGATATTTGGATTAATCCTGTCTCGCCCGAGTCTGCGGCAAGGCGATTGCGCGACGGTTGATCTTGTCAGAAGCTGTTGGCTGCGGGTTCGTTTCTTCAACGCTAGTTCAAATGCCCTTCTGGTTTCTTTAGGTGGATTCATAAGATGTACCAATCGCATAAGCTTTTTTGGTCGTCTCGGTAATCTGAATTGTTGGCGTCGCAATAACGGTAAGTATTTTGCGATGGGATGTTTTTTGCGCTACGAGTGCAATGCAAATACGGTAAAACATTAATCAACCGCGTGACGATCAGAATTGAAAGCAACGACCGTAGTCATACGAGCGCCAAAGCCCTTACGAAGTGACGGCTTTAAGTTTGCGAATCGGCCCCTGTTGTAAATCTGACCTAACAGATTTTTGCAAAGTCACTTGTCGCGAAGTCAAAATCCACATCCTAGCTGCCTGTAGATCAAGATCATGAGCAACCCACAAATTCAACTTTGTTTGGTCCTTCACAACCACCAGCCCGTGGGCAACTTCGACAATGTTTTCGAGGACGCTTATCAAGATAGCTACCTTCCGTTCTTGGAAGTCTTTGAACCGTACACCGACCTGAAGATTTCGCTTCATACCAGCGGCCCGTTGATGCAATGGCTTCAAGCCAATCACCCTGACTATCTCAATCGAGTTGCACAGCTTGTTGAAGCCGGACGAATCGAAATCATTGGCGGCGCTTTCTACGAAGCCATCTTGCCGATGATTCCAAAACGAGATCGGGTCGGCCAGATTTCACGGTTCTCGAAATGGCTTGAAGAACGCCTGTGCTCAAAAGTCAGTGGCATGTGGATGCCGGAACGAGTCTGGGAATCCTGCCTGACGGAATCGCTTGCCGACGCAGAGATTCAATACACGGTCTTGGACGATTATCATTTTCGTCGCGCCGGTTTGAAAAACGAAGAACTCACTGGCTACTTTGTCGCCGAAGACGAAGGCAAGACGGTTGCCGTCTTCCCTGGCAGCGAGCATCTTCGTTACTTGATTCCATTCTCCGAGCCGCAAGAGACAGTTGATCATTGTCGGATGCTCGCCGAGCGTTGCCCGAACAGCGTTGTTGTGTTTGGTGATGATGGCGAGAAGTTTGGAACCTGGCCAAACACAAAACAGCACGTCTATGGCGATGGTTGGCTTGAGCGATTCTTCAATGCGTTGAGCGATAACAAGGATTGGCTTAAGACTTCGACGCTTCGCGAAGCCGTCGATTCAACACCGCCGCGCGGGAAGATCTACTTGCCCGATGCCAGCTATCGCGAAATGACGGAATGGTCGATGCCGGTCAATCGCCAAGTCGAACACGATGAGCTTGTTCATCAGCTTGAACATGACGATCGCTGGCAACAGATTCAGTCATTCATGGGTGGCGGATTTTGGCGAAACTTCAAAGTCAAATATCCCGAGTCGAATCAAATGTATTCGCGAATGATGTATGTCAG
>CAYMFZ010000452.1:0-5203 GCA_964389585.1 uncultured Pirellulaceae bacterium
CACCAAAAGAAGCCGAAACACCATTTTGCGGAGCCCACTGTTGAGCGGCCGACGTACTTGCCAAAGCCGGCATCACTGCCAACATAAGTCCAAGTCCGATTTTTCTGAGTTGAGTTTTCATAGATCCGTTACTCTCAATTGTGTTTTCCAAATGTTTAAAAGCGTTAATCGGTTGAAGATCGGCTGGGGGTTAACCCTTCTTCGTTTGTTATCGCTTCCCTCTTACGAAACGTACGTCACGACGGAGTGAATTCAAGTTTTAAGTCTCGTAGAGAAACGAAATTTTTGAATTCAAAACCCTGCCCAACTAACAATCCGCAAAATCATCCAACGATTAAGAACTACTGAATCGTTTGGCTGCTAAGTTTGTCTGAAGATGGTCACTCACCTTGAAAGCCTTGATCGCATTTAAGTGCATCAAAGCGTTACTAGCATCCAGTGAAAGGGTCATCCTTGGGCAAAGGATTCACCACACTGATTGCAAACAAGGTCGTAGTTAGACCGCCAACAAACAAAAGCACTTGGCAAATAAACATGGCTTTCACTTTCCTTTAACTAAACTCGTCAAAGGTGACGTTTGCACGTCGTGGGCCATAAGCTTTGCTTATCGGTTGTTAGCGGATTCAAGTGCAAAAAGTCCGCTTATTTGCAATCCATTTCGGCTTGCTATCACTTTTGAGTTCGTTGTCAAAACGATCTCAGGCGTATCAAATCGAATTCAACTTTGTGGGCTGCATTCGTTAATTGGTGAGCGACAACGTCGTTACTACCAAGGTGCTCGGACTGGATAGAGTCCAAACTGATCCGTGCTCGAAGGCCAATACGGAGTTTGTGAAAACCCTTCGCCACCTCCACCAATCATTCCTGCGCCTTGTCGGCCGAACTGATGATGAATCGGAGTTGAGCGAACTTGGCCAACGCCCCATGCGTAACTTGACTCGTAACTTGCAGTCGGAGGAACCACCAAAGCGGTTGGCTGTCGCCAGCGCCAGTTTTGGTAGTCGCCATGCCAAGGTCGGCCGGCAGCTTCTCCCTGATTCCATGAATGCGTACGCTGAGCCAAAACACCCGAGTTGCTGTACGTGTAAATTCTCTCTGGCGTGTACGGATTTCCGTGAGCCGCCATCTTCAACGTTCGTGGAAGCGGAATTCTTTTGTCATAGGTAGACATTGTCATGCCATCGGCATCCATCCCTGCGTAAACAGGTGTTCGATTTCCGCGACGGTTCTTCAACTGAGCATCGGCCTCGGTTGAAGTTAAAACCAGCGCCGCGATCATCACGACACCAATAGTCAATCCAATTTTTTTCATTTGAATGCCTTTGAAACTTTGCTGTTAGTTTGATCCAATTCGACCAACACAGCTTCGATCAACCGTCCTTGATACGATTGAAGCGTGACGCCGATGCACGAAAGCCAAAACTTCCGCTTATAATTATCGTTGTAGTGAACCAGTCGTTAGGCTTGCCGAGCATCCGCCTGATGCACAACCACCACCCTCGTAGACTTCGCCACCGTAGATGTCGCCGGTGTATGCTGACTCTGCTTCAGAGCAGCTTCCGTCGTTGCAACCAAATCCGCCGCGTGCTCCGCGGAGGCGACCACCAATACCACCATTGCCACCACGTCCGGCTTTAGGGTTGATGTCGTAGATTCGGTTGTGAAGCTTGTAGCTCAATCCAGAGAGCCCGGTTGAGAACGGCAGATTGCCCATGTGGTTAGATCCACTTTGCCATCGAACGCTTGTCTTGTTCAATGCATTTGGAGCGCCCATGTAGCCGCCCGTGTTGTAATAGTTGTAGTAGTTTCGCGAGTGCTGATACATCATTTCGTGCGGCATCAACGGCTGGTATGTGTAATAGCTTTGAGCGCCAAGACGAGGCGAATCGTAAGGAGCCGGATACATTCCAGCGTTTGTCATGTTGGCGCCACCCTGGGTGGCGTACTGCGAAAACAAATTGTTGGACGAGTTGCCGTCACCGAATTGAGCTGATGCTGTTGAAGCGGCTCCAAACGAAAACGCAACAAGTGCGGTTGCGGCTAGTAGGTTTCGGATCATCCCTTGACTCCTGTGTTGATATCGCAGGCCGGGTCGGCCATTGGCAAATGTGCGCAATCATTGCGTTCGTTCTTAAAGTGGTGACTCCACTCTTCTTTGGTTTTCGACCAGTCAACGAGTGACACACAGCAAAATTGCAATTGCTGGCCAGCATTCCCAGTCATTCCCAGTTTGTCTTGATACAACCCGGAAAACCGTCTGTGACCAAGTTGACCTGATTGGTATACTCACCCCAAACTCCCCTGTTTTTCAGGTGAGTCAAACGGTCAAAGCCAAGAAAAGGATGGGTTGAGTGGCGAAACGTCGGTCCTCGAAGAAGAAAGCCAGCAAAAAGACTGCGCGCAAATCTAAGTCAAAATCAAACGGGAAAACGGATCGAACTCTGTTCGACGAAGAGGACTCCGGCGTGGACGGCGTTCCGCTTCGAATCGCTGCGCAGACGCGGTACCTCAATTACTCTTTGTCGGTCATCACCTCGCGAGCGCTACCCGACGTTCGCGATGGTTTGAAGCCAGTCCAGCGTCGAATCCTCTATACGACTCGCCAGCTAAGCCTAGACCACAATGCCAAGCACCGTAAAAGCGCCAAAGTCGTTGGAGACGCGATGGCGAACTATCACCCGCACGGCGACAGCTCGATTTACGACGCGTTGGTCAGAATGGCTCAGCCGTTTTCCTTGCGAATGCCATTGATGGATGGAAGTGGAAACTTCGGTTCGATCGACGGTGACAATGCGGCGGCGATGCGATACACCGAATGCCGCCGGACAAAACTTGCTGGCGAACTGTTGGCGGATCTCAACACGCGAACCGTTGCGTTTCGCGACAACTACGATGGCACGCGCGACGAACCGGTGGTCCTCCCCAGCCGCATTCCCAATTTATTGCTCAATGGTGCAACAGGAATCGCAGTTGGAATGGCGACGAACATTCCGCCACACAATCTGAAAGAGTTGTGCAAAGCGCTGCTCAAACTCTTACGCGATCCGGAAATCAAAGCCTACCAACTCGTGGCCAACGACGCGGTTCAGGGGCCAGATTTTCCGCTTGGTGGCCAAGTCATCAACACCAAAGAGGAATTACGCGACATTTATTTGACGGGCCAGGGCGCAATCAAAGCGCGTGGCACGAGCAAGGTCATCGGTGGTAACAAGAAGACCGGTCGCGTTCTGCAAATCAATTCGATTCCTTTCGCCGTCAACAAAGCCACGCTCGTCGAGCGAATGTCTGACCTGGTTTACTCGGGCAAGCTCCCTTTGGTAACCGAAGTCCGCGACCTCTCGACCGACGACATTCGAATTGACTTGCATTTAAAAAAGGGAGCCGACGAAAAGAAGGTCTTGGCTTTCCTTTACAAAAACACACAACTCCAAACCAACTTCAATGTCAACTTGACCTGTTTGGTGCCAACGGAAAATCCAGAGGTCGGTCGGCCCGAGCGACTTGGACTTAAACAAGCGCTTTGGTATTTCCTCCAATTCCGACTTGACGTCATTACCAAGAGGCTTGAGAACGAACTTGCGTCGTTGAATAAGCGAATTCATATCCTGCGCGGATTCGTCACCATTTTTGATGCACTCGACGAGATCATTCGGATCATTCGTCGCAGTGACGGCAAGGCAGACGCGGCCAAGAAAATTATGAAACGATTTCCGGTTGGCGAAGGAGCTCGCGGGAAAAAAGAAGGATTGGACGCGGAGCAGACCGAAGCGATTCTTGAGCTGAAACTGTACCGCCTGGCTCGGCTTGAGATTAACCTCGTCAACGAGGAGCTCAAGAAAAAGGAAAAACGCGCCCGTGAGATTCGCAAACTTCTTAAAGAAGATACGGCCGACACCAACGCTTCGGGACGTTGGAAAATTGTAAGAACTGAAATCGAAGAGATCATCAAGGACTACTGTTCGGGGCCTGAATCAAAACGACGGACCATCATTCAGGCTGCAGGCCGCGAAGTCGAAATTAGCGCTGAAGATTTCATCGTCGCCGAAGACTGTCATGTCTTGATCACAAAAGACGGATGGGTGAAGCGGCAGAAGAACATCGCCGACCCATCCAAAAGTCGTCTCCGTCAAGGCGACAGCGTCCTCGCGTGCGTAGCGGGTTCAACCAGAAACACCGTCGGCTTTTTCAGCTCCAAAGGCGTTTGTTATACGGCAAGGATGATCGACATTCCGGCATCGACCGGTTTCGGCGAGCCGATTCAAAAACTGTTCAAGCTCAAAGACGGCGAGCACATCGTTTCGGCATTGTCGCTTGACCCGCGAGTCGTTGGAAACGTTTTTGCCGATCCAAAACAACCTGACTATTGCCCTGATGTTCATGGATTTGCAGCGTCGAGCAACGGATACGCTTTACGGTTCGGACTTGAGACGTTCGTCGAACCATCGACAAGAAGTGGCAGACGCTATGCGAGAGCCTCTACGGGTGCCGAAATCATTGGCGTCTATCCAATCGATTCGACCGAAACGGTTTTGGCAATTTCAGCAGAATGCCGCGCGGTGATTTGCCCGGTCGAAGACATCAACTACCTTTCCGGAGCGGGCAAAGGCGTGATGCTGATTAAGCTGGCCAAATCAGATCGTTTGCTTGGCTTCAAACCCTCCAAGGGCGATCGAGACTTGCTGGTGGTTGAGACGAATCGCGGCGCCAAGAAAACAATCTCAACCGCGAAGTACCGGACCACGTCGCGCGGTGGAAAAGGGAACGAGATTCAAAAGAACGGCAAGATTGAAAAGATCATTTGGCCACCAATCGAATCGCCCGGCGAGCTTAAGCCATTAAAGAAGAGCTGACGCTCGAACTCCCGCTCTTCCACTGACGCACTTTTTACTTTCAAGACATTTCAGACTCGCTTGATTCAATCATGGCAAAAAAGAAAAGCTACGACGGCGACAACATTGTTGTACTCGAAGGACTCGAGCCCGTTCGCAAACGCCCCGGCATGTATATCGGTGGCGTCGGCACGACGGGACTTCATCACTTGATCTGGGAGATTATGGACAACTCGGTCGACGAAGCCATGAACGGCCACGCGACAGAGATCACTGTTCAACTTCACAAAGACAATGAAACCGTGACCGTATCTGACAATGGTCGCGGAATCCCAGTCGACAAGCACGCCAAGACCAAGAAAAGCGCCCTGGAG
>CAYMFZ010000453.1:0-5182 GCA_964389585.1 uncultured Pirellulaceae bacterium
ACGTATGACTTCAATCGAGAATTGGCGACTGAGGCGTGAGTTACAGCTTCGAAAAGATAGCGTTTGTCTTTAAACGAATACCCAAGGTGCTCTTCGCACTTGGCCAGCGTCTCAAGTTCCTCCGTGGTGAGAGGTGATGAAGGTTCTGAGTGGTTCTCAGGCATAGGTAAATACTGTAGTCGGGACCGCAGAAGGATAAGTAGGTGTGATTAGATTGGGAAGACAAGCTGCTGATTGAGTGCAACATCATCACGATCAATACATGATCTGTCAATTTACTTTCATTAAAAAAATTCGGTGAGATAAAATGTTATGGGGAAAGAAATTTGTGACCAAATTTCCTTCCGATTAACAACATTTTGAAAAACTCTTAATCCGAATTCGATTTGCCTACTTTGTGCTGTTTGCTTTGTTCGATTTCATGTTTTCTGCAATCAAAAAGGCAAGCTCCATCGCTTGGTCGTAGTTCAATCGTGGATCGACTTGGCTCTTGTAGGCTCGTTCCAAATCTGGTTCAGATAAATTTCCAGCGCCGCCGATACACTCCGTTACGTTGTCGCCAGTCAGTTCTAGGTGGACGCCGCCAAGAATTGAGCCTTGTTCTTTGTGAATTTTGAAAGCAGTTTCTAATTCGGAAGCAATTTTCTCGAAGCTACGAGTCTTGATGCCGGTATTTGTCGCGAAAGTGTTCCCATGCATTGGATCAGAACAAAAAAGAACTTTTTGGTTTGATTCCTGAATCGCATTGATGATCGGAGGTAGACACTTTGAAATGTCGTCTGCGCCGAATCGGTGGATCAAAGTAATTCTGCCCGGCTCATTGTCAGGGTTAAGAACTTTTACGAGTTCCACTAGCTCGGCTGGTTCAAATTTTGGACCGACTTTGATTCCAATCGGATTCGAGATCCCTTTAAAATACTCGACATGCGCACCGTTGATGTCACGGGTTCGGTATCCAATCCACGGAAAGTGCGTACTCATGTTGTACCAGCCTTCTCGGCGAGGCACTCTCCGTGTTTGAGCCTGTTCGTAACTAAGGTGCAACGCCTCGTGAGAAGTGAAAAAGTCGATCGCCTTGCTTTGAGATATGGATGTCCCAAGAACGGCTTCCATGAAGCTCAGAGAGTTCGTGATTGATTCGATCATCTCGTGATATTGGCGAGCTCGTGGAGAGTCTCCTGCGAATTCCAAATCCCAATTCTCTGGGTGGTGCATATCCGCGAAACCACCAACGCTAAGTCCGCGAATGAAATTAAGCGTCAATGCAGCGCGCTCATAGCCACGTAGGAGCAGATCGGGGTCTGCAATTCTTTCGGCTTCGGTGAATCCAGATCGATTGATGATGTCTCCGCGGTAAACGGGAAGCGTAACGCCATCGCGTGTCTCAGTATCATTCGATCGAGGTTTTGCGTACTGACCTGCAATTCGACCGACACGAATGACTTTGTTCATCGATCCAAAGATCAAAACGAAGCTCATCTGCATGATGACTTTGAGGTTGCGAACAATCGAATCCGTCTCGCAATCGTCTAGGCTTTCCGAGCAATCGCCACCTTGAAGAAGGAATGATCGACCTTCAGACGCGTCTGCAAGTTGGCGTTTGAGACTTTCGATTTCCCAACTGGTAACCAGCGGAGGGAGCTTCTCAAGTCGTTGCAGCGATTGATTGAGTTTTTCCAAATCCGGATAGACAGGCTGTTGGGTGATTAGCTTGTCTTGCCACGAACTTGGCGTCCAATTGTTTGGCATTAATTTCAGTCTTTAAAATGTCTGATGCATTCGGTAAGTGCAATTTCCAACGTTTGAAAATCCCAAGCCAGCCAGATGGATGAAGCGCTAACCGGGGATTCAATAGAATCAACTTCCAATGGTATCGTCTCGATTGTTTTTTTTCAGCGTTAGATTCCTCAATGCCTGACGATTTTGCCAACAACTCTCGAAAGACTAACCGCTAAACGTGGTTCAGGCAGTTTAGAAGAGGCAGTTTACAGACTACAATGTTGGTATGAAGCGGACGTGTGGTTCGTGATTCCGACGATAAATCCGGATAAAGGTATCCATCCATGGATTGGCGTGACTTAAAACAGCCTTCTGTTGTTAACCAAATAGGAACTAGTCGAATTCAAATATTTCGAATGCTAGTTTTCTTGTTCGCAATCTTTTTTGTCGCGCCCGCATCTTTTGGCTTCGGAATTCCGAAGCCGCAGGAAAATGAGACGGCGTCTAGCAAGTCGTCTGACGTGAATGAAGACTTAACGGATGAGTCAAAGGATGATTCAACGAGCGATTCCAAATCGGAATCTACGTTGGCAAAGATCGAGGACGCTGAATCTTTTGACGACGAAAAAAGCACCGAAGTCGAAAAGGCTACTGATCCCGACCTCGAAACCTCTTTGAAAGAAGTACTTGAAGGTCATTCAATTCACGGCTCAGCATTCAATGAGGGACCACGACAAAAAGCCTACTTGATGGGCGGAACGGGTAACGTCAATTTTGAAGTTACGACAGAATCAAAAGAAGCCCAAGCGTTTATCAATCAAGGAGTCGGTCAGCTTCATGGATTTTGGTATCTCGAAGCCGAGCGATCTTTTCGACAAGCCGCTGCGCTCGATGAAGATTGCGCAATGGCTTATTGGGGCGCCGCGATGGCGGCCTATGACAAGCGAGAACGTTCGCAAGGTTTTATCGAGAAAGCAGTTGAGCTTAAAGAAAATGTGACGGATCGTGAGAAGATGTATATCGACTCGCTTGAAAAGTATTTTTCCGACAAAGAAAAAAGCAAAACGAAACGCGCACAGAATTACTTGAAAGATTTGGAGTCGATCGTCATTAAGTATCCGGACGACATCGAGGCCAAAGCTTTCGTCGCCCATCGTGTTTGGCATAACGCTCGCGAGGGAACTCCCGTTAGTAGTTACTTGGCGCTTAACTCATTGATTCAAGAGATTCTTGACGCGGAACCGCTTCACCCGGCTCATCACTACACGATTCACTTGTGGGATCTTCGGCATCCTGAAAATGCCATCCGCGCCGCAGCGCGTTGTGGCGTCGCCGCACCAAGTATTGCTCACATGTGGCACATGCCGGGGCACATTTATTCAAGGCTCAAGCGATATGAAGACGCGGTGTTTCAACAAGAAGCTTCTGCTCGCGTCGATCATGCCCACATGATGCGTGATCGCGTGATGCCTGATGAGATCAACAATTTCGCTCACAACAACGAGTGGCTAATTCGCAACATGATCTTCATTGGTCGGGCTAAAGACTCAATCAGCCTGGCCAAGAACATGATTGAGCTTCCGCAGCATCCAAAATACAACACGCTTGAAAAGAAAAGAGGCAGCGCAAGTTACGGTCGCCGTCGCTTGCTTCAGACTTTGCGAGAATTCCAGTTTTACGAAGAAGCGATTCAGCTTTGCAAGTCTCAGTATCTTGAGACTTCTGATGAAACGGAGCAAATTAAAACACTTCGATTGCTGGGGTGTTCTGCTGCGATCGTTGGTGGCGATGAGATTGTCACCGAAGCCAAAGCCACGCTGTCTAAATCGTTGGCTGGAGCCATTGCTGATAAAAAAGAGTCGGACCTTCGAGTCGCCGAATTGACTGCGGCGCTTGATAAATCTACTGATCGACCACCTCGGCCCAAGGGTAAAAAAGTTGACGCCAAGAAGGGCAAGCTTCATTTGAAAGAGGCTAAAGAAAAATCTCGCAAACTGAAAATTCGAATCGGCGTTCTGAAAAAATCGCAACTCGCCATCGAAGGCTATGAATCGGTTGCAGCAGGCGAATACGAAACCGCGTTCAAGCAACTTGAAAAGGCGACTGGCGAAGATGTGAGCTGGTTGGGCGAGCTGCAGTTCCTTAGTGGTGACAACACGAAAGGACTGGAAAAGATTGCCGATCAGGTCAAACGTCGACCAAAAGAAGTGCTTCCGCTTGCCCGTTTGGCGTATTTGCAACATCAAAATGGCGATATGGATTTGCCGGAGGAGACTTTCAATAAGCTGCGCGAAACCTCTGGCTCGATGGATCTTGAGCTTGAAGTATTCTCGCGACTGGAAGGATTGGCGATTGACCTGGGGCACGATGCCGATTGGCGAATTAAAAAGCAACCGAGTAGCGATCTCGGTTTTCGCCCCGCCCTCGATTCGCTTGGCCCCTTTCGATGGTCGCCCTCCCCTGCTCCGGAATGGATGCTCAAAGATTCGGATGAGATTTCGATCGGATCGGAAGATTATCTCGGGCAACCACACATCGTCATTTTCTATCTTGGCCATGGATGTCTGCATTGTGCCGAGCAGCTTCAGGCATTCAAACCAAAAGTTGGAGGCTTCGAAGCCGCCGGAATAAAGATGCTTGCGATCAGCACGGACGACCATGAGGGCTTGCTGAAATCAATCAGCGACGCTGGAGACGAGATGCCAATTCGACTTGCGTCGGATGTGAATCAAGAAGTCTTCAAGAAGTTCCGAGCTTTCGATGACTTCGAAGGACAGCCGCTTCACGGAACGTTCTTGATCGACTCCGCAGGCAAGATTCGATGGCAAGACATTAGTTACGAGCCATTTATGGATCACGAGTTCTTGTTAAAAGAATCCCAGCGTTTGCTTGCGGATGATGGGATTGTCAAAGCTCAAGCCAACGGTGGAGCTACGAAGAAACAAGTTTCGCAAAAGTAATTGGTGCAGTTGCGACGAAACGATTACTCCTGTTTCAGGTCAGCCCAGCAACCAGCGCTTGTCACTTGCGGATCCTAATCCGAGGCGTTCAATCAATAGCCGGTCCAATCCGGCAAAGCTTTTCAGGAAAACTAGTCGGGCTTAAGCAATCGGGTGACGATCTCTAATGGGAACCTTAACTTGAATCGCAAAGATAACGGCAGCGAAGAATCCGAAAGTAATGGCTTGAATGAGCATGTCCGCCTCCCTGTGAATATGTGTTTGGCAAGTTCTTCCTGCCTACAATTCATTTCGCGGGATCGCGGACTCGTTAGGTCAATCTGACCCAAAAATTTCAAAAACACCTGCTTTTTCGGGTTTATCGACGAAAGTCGTCGCTTCTGGGTTGGTGTCGTACCCGTGCAGGACTGCGGAAAACAGGTTTAGGCCATTCAGCTGCTTGTGGCTCTATTGGCAGTTCCCAAGGCAATAGTTTAGTTAGAGGACATTTCAAAACCTAAAAT
>CAYMFZ010000454.1:0-5177 GCA_964389585.1 uncultured Pirellulaceae bacterium
CCTGTCGCCGTAACCGTCGTTTTAAGTTGTCATGATGCACGCTAACAGGTTTTGTGTTTCGACGACCGTGACAAAAAAGATTGGCCGATTCTAGATTGCGAATTCGCCGAGTGAGCGATTCGAAATTCGATTGCCCGCGACATGATCGGTCGTCATTGAATCGAGGTGCGCGGACGCTCGTTTGATTTGAGGAAACGAAAAACATTTTTCTTGACTTTGATATTTGCTCGTCAATAATGACCACGTCGTCCGAGAGAAGAGAGCGAGTACGATCGCGAACTTGGACCTTCATTTTTTACGAGCCAACAAACACGCCAATCAAATTCTTCACCACAGACCCTTGGTCCCTGCCATTTAAAGAATTCGAATTCAGTGGCTCATTCAACGTCAATAGTTTTGCCCCACTAAAGGTACATACCGATGTCGAACGGTAACACGAAAATTACAAACGTATTTGAAGCAATTCTTGAATATGGTCACGACGAAGACTTCGTGCCGGATGAGGGCGAGCAGTTTATCGCCACAGATGCTCCTGCGGGTTCTGAAGAGAAGATCGAAGCTCTTCGTCAGCGAGTTCTTTCTGGCCAGCCACTTTGGCACGGCGAAGATCGCGAAGACTACTCTGGTCTAACTGGAGCTGTTCGCCCCCGCGAGTAAGCCAAGAGGTAACGTGAGAAAGCAAAATGCCGACTGAATTCAGTCGGCATTTTTTTTGTCTATTGAGAACCAGCGAGGTTGCTGCGGAAAGTTGAGTGCGATCCAGCAAGTGAAAAACTTGAGTGATTCATAGTTTGAATTCTCCGCTCGTTTAGATTTCGGAGAAATCAACGACATTGAGATAGTCGTTGATCACTCCGTGGTCGAAACGTATCACCCTGTCCAGGCTGATACTAATCAACGACTTCACCACCTTCGTATGTCAGCATCGCTTTTAGCTTTTCATTTGTCATCTCCGACTTTTTCAATGTCCTCGTAGATCCATCAAGCATCCCAACGACGACCTCTTCGCGATCACCGAACACGTCCCGCATTGGATTGTTCTTTGAAACGTTCCAGGGAGTTGGGTCCGCCCAGGAAGTTGCTTCTGATGGATCAACTTGGATCGAGAAAATGGTATTGGAAGATCCGTCTGTAACGTTGCTAAAATTGAGATCCTCGTCTGTATCCCAAATCGACCCAGGAAAGACCGGGAAGCGAACCGTCGCCTTGCCCTCATCATTCATGCCAAAAGCCGGGATCGCCATCGATGTGAACTGTGAATTGTGTTCGCTGTCCCATGGCTCATCCAGTTTTAACTGACTGTACAGATTGTTCTGCTCCATAAACGGTAGTAACGCAACTCGACCGCTAAATAGCGCTTTTCCATTTTCGTCTTTGAGGGTTCGTTTGGGAAATTTCTGATAAGCGCTTTCGTAATTGAGGCTTGCCAAAGTGGTCATTCTCAATTCAATCTCGGGCGTCATTTTCGTTTTGAACATCGGGTTGCCAGATCGACTCATGTTGCCAACGAGTCCAATCAGCATTGGCGACAGCATGATCTCTTCATGAGCAACGATCGTTAGGTCACTTCCGGAAACTTTCGGCGTGTATTTCGTTTCGTACTTTTCATAAATCCGTTTCGCGTAGGCTACCGTCGAGGCCTGAATGGGATCGTTCATATCCATTTCTTGGACCATGGTGGCAAGTAAAGCGGTTTTCCCAAACTTCATGCCTTCTACGAGAATCTCTTTGACGCGTTCCGCATCGTCATTGTTGGAAGTATGCATCACGAGTCGCGTTTCAATTTTCTCAAGCGTGTTTTGGCCGACCTCAAACGAGTTAATCAAATCCGGTAGGATTCTCAAATCTGATACCGCCGGTGGGAGTTCATAGGCATCCAATTCATTGAGGGCTTGAGCAATAAATGATCGCATTGGCGAAATGTTGACGAAGCCCTGAAGTTCTCCCTCTACTTCGCCGTCCTTAATCATTTCAACGAGTTTGCCATTGCCGCTGGCGGTGGCGATCTCTTCAAAGTACGCCAAGTTCCCAATGATCATTGTCGATTCGTCGTAAACCATGAAGCTAGGCATGCCCGCTTCGGTGCCGTCAAAAACCGTCTTGCCACCGATCTTCTTTTCTTCAAGCTTGTCAATCATCGCGCCCGACAGTCCCTGCATCTCTTCGAAATGAAGGACGGCGGCCCAGCCCGGTTCTTCGTTCGGTGGAAACTCATCGACCTTGCGTAACACGAAGGTAACTTCGTTAATCAGCATTGGGTCAAAGCCAAGTTCCTTTGTGCCCCACGCAGAAATGATCTCGTGCGGAATCAGCCGAAGCTCTGGATTGCCTGCGATTTTTTTTGGAAATGCCGACAACGCGACAAACGCGGTTTGCGGGACAAATTCAGAGCTTGGGCGTTCTGCCTTACTACCGAAAAGCTGCGCGTCACATTGGACTGGAAGCCAGGCCCAAGCGATAAGGGCAACGAGGATTCCGATTAAAGTTTGTGTTGATTTCATTTGAATTCTCCGAAAGTTTTTTTGGATTGTTTGGAGATCGCCGGATTAGGTTGACGCAGCGATCGTGGCTAGTTCGGGTTAAATTCAATAGCCAGAAACGATGTTGCCATCGCCAATGGTGAGAAGGTTCTTCCAAGTCTCGGGATCAACACTATTGGAAATGAAATGAACGGAGCCATCGGCGAACGTCACGATGAATCCACCTGGGTTGATCCGTCCAATCCCATTTAGCGGATTGTTCTTGTCCATCTTGAAGTCAGCTGGCTGTGTCCATGGAACGGCGTTTTCGAAGTCGACTTCGACAGCCAAAGCAGTATTACTTGATCCGTCTGTGATGTCCGCGAACTTCCTCGGCTCTTTGCCGAACATCATGCCTTCGCCTTCGATGCCAAGGTAAACCGTCTTTCCATTATCCGGCGCGACCGTGGGGCTTTGGTAGATCATTGGCATTTGGCTAATTAGCTTTTTGTTATGTGGGCTGTCCCATGGTTCATCCAGATGGAATTGGTCGTACAGCGCTTGCTGTTCAATGAATGGTAGGATGTGAACTCGCCAGCTAAGAAGTGGTTTGCCCCTTTTGTCGTAGTTGGCTTGTGCAGGAAAATGACCGTGGGCACTTTCGTAGTTCAACATCGCAAGGGTGTGCTGCCGCATGTTGTTCATGCTTTGCGTGCGGCGAGCTGCGGCTCGGACTTGTTGAACCGCTGGAAGAACCATTCCAACAAGCACCGGTGCAATGGTGAGTTGCTGGTCAAGATCAAGAGCGAGCTTGTTTCCGTTGATGTCCGGCGACAAATTGGTTTTGAAATCTTCAGAAACTCTTTGGGCATATTCGACAACGGCTTTTTGAACTGGATCGTTGAAGTCCATTTGCGAAGCCAAAGTTCCAACTCCCATCTCGGCACCGAAATCCAAAGCATTCGCGATGATCTTACCGGCGTCCTTAGCGGTCTCTTCATCGACCGCGTGAATGATCAAGTTCGTCCTCATCGTTTCCGCATCGACACCCAGTTCAATCGCTTTGATCATTTCAGGAACGGTGCGAAGTTTCGTAACGGCAGGTGGAAGCATGCCAGGGATGAACTGGGCCGCTTCATTGAGTACACCGCGAACGGGTTCAATATCAACGACGGCGAAGACTTGCCCTTTGACGCTTCGTCGCTTCATCAATCCGATAACGCCGCCGGTTCCATCGGCTGCGATCATGTCTTCTAGAAAGCTCTCGTCACCGACCAGCATGGTCGACTCATCGAAAACCAGAAAACTAGGCAAGCCTTTTGAGCTTCCCGAAAACAGCGTTCGATCGCCAACCTTTTTTTGATTCAGTTGATTGACGAACTCGCCGCCAAGCCCTTGCATCTCTTCGAAGTGAAGAACGGCGCCCCATTCAGGTGGGCCTTCAAGGGCTTCCATCTTTTTTGCGACGAAAGTGATTTGGTTGGCCAGCATGGGGTCGAACCCAAATTCCTTTTGCCCCCAAGCGGTAACAATTTCGCGCGGGAACAAGTCAAGCTTTGGGTCTTCGGCGATTTGTTTCGGATAGATAACGGCCGCAGCAAATGCGTTTGGCGGAACAAGTTCGGTGTTTGCTTTCTTACTGCCTATCCCGAGTATTTGAGCTTCGGTTTGCAAAGCGTTAACAAACATCAGGCAAATGCATGCCAGGAAAATCCAAGTCGCTCGTTTCCTCATCGCTCTCTCCCAAGATTCATTTCGTGTTTTATAGGTCGCAACTGCCAAACTAAATTGCCGAATTAAGCAGCCAAACAAATTGTCAAATCCAAAAATGCGTTCTCGTTTTCAAATCAACTTACGCGTCAAAGCATTGCGTTGCAATTTTATAACTACAAAGGTGCGAAAACAGGCAATCCAAACAAGCAGGGTTGCAATTCAAATCGAAGTTGCTGTATTACCGTGACAGTACAGTAGGCAATGCAGGCATTGGCGTCAAGTAAATTATTGATTTTGAGGTAATTCATGAGAATTCAAAACGTCTTGTCAAAAAACGATCAAGAAACTCAATGTATTTCGAGCAATTAGATCGAGAGTGGTCGCATTGGCAAACGTCGTTATATTTAAATGTCGCGACTGGATCGCTCAAACTCCCCCAACTCTTAAGCTAATTCTATGTCTCTGTTTTCGCTTCGAATTGTTTTGTTATTTCTTGGCTTCAGTACGCTGGTTTCCTACCAAGTCGACTCCCCGAGTTTGCCGTTCGATCTACCCGCGAACTTGACCGAAGATCCTTTGACGGCGGTTGATCAAGAAAAGATTTCGGCGTTGACCGGTTCGCTTGATTGGCTTGGCCCATTGGCACCGATCGCCATCTCACCCTTTTTTGGCATCACCATTTTGTCGGGGCTTTCTCAGTTTGGTGGAGACTTATTGCCAGACAATTCGTTCATCAGCAACAATCCTGTTCTCAATAATCCAGCCGTGTTTTGGGTGTTTTTGGCGCTGACGGTCTTTACGTCTTTGCCAAGATTCACCAAGGTCAGCAAGCCTGCGGGGCAAGCGATTGATCAACTCGAGACCTACTCGGCGATCATTACGATCGTCTTGATTCGAATCCTATCGTCATTGCCAGAGTCTGGTCCAGCGGTCGCCGCCACGGCAGGATCGGCGATGGTGATTCAAATGGGAGTCTTTTCGTTTTCCGCTGACGTGCTACTCAGC
>CAYMFZ010000455.1:0-5166 GCA_964389585.1 uncultured Pirellulaceae bacterium
TGACTTTCGCCGTCGACGAAGAAGGCAATGGAACCGGGCTAGAGTTGAAGCTTGATGCAGCCGGCACGCGAAAAGCGGATCGAGAGCAGGCCAAGCCGAAAAAGGGTGAAGGCTAATTCCGGATCGCTTGACTCGAGAACAGTCTTGTTGGCGTTTCGCAATGATTGCTAACGCGGTAATCAGATTTCTCAAGCACGTTCGGACCTCAGTCGGTTTTCCGGGCGCGCCAACTGGGCTGGTTTGAAACGATTTCAATTTCAGTTTTTGAAATTGGATGTTTAAGTTTCAATTTCCAAGCGTGTAAGCACATCGGCGGATCGTTGACCGACAGTGACTGTCTAACTGTGTCGCCTTGGTGGTTGTAAGTTGGATCTCCAAGAATGGGGAAACCCAAATGGCTCAAGTGGAGGCGGATTTGATTGGTCCGACCGGTTTGAGGGCGGCATTCTATTATCGATGTTCCATCTTCTAACCTGTCCAGAACTGAAAACTCGGTGATCGCAGTTGCTGCGTTTTCACCCTCAGTGGCGATCGTCCTTGAACCGGCCGTTGCCGCCTCTTCGCTGATGGATTCTTTGCAAGTGAAATGTTCGTCTTGGGGCGTGCCAACGACACGCGCGAGATAGGTCTTTTTGACTTCGCCATTCAAGAACTGCGGATGCACGAATTGCGCTGCTGACTTTTTTCGTGCCATCAGAACGACGCCCGTCGTGTTGGCATCGAGCCGATGAAGGATTCTGATTTGCTCACCGGAATACACTCGATTGACAAAATAGTTAAGAGTATTTCGATTGAACCGCCCACAGGCATGCATCGGAAGCGGTGCCGGTTTGTCGAGTGCGATTAGGACATCGTCTTCGTACAGGAATTTGACTTGGTTATTTACATCTGGCTCGGTCGTCTGTGGAACATGATGCTCAACCCGCCATCCTGAACGGATCGTTTGCTCAGCCGTTATCGGATTTGCTTTGTAAGTCACACGGCCAGCTTCGCATTCGCGTCGCCAAAACGTTTCGTCGAGATGCGCGTGCATGCCACAGAGAAACTCAATGACTGGTTTGTGATCGAATCGAAGTGGGACATTCATTGGGCGTACATTGTCGTAGGCAACGCTACCGGGAAGAGGCGTTGTGACGAGTGCCATCAAATTATTACGCTCATCCAACAATGACTGATGCCGTTGTTCGTCGGTTTGGAAGCAATGCGGGCAACTGTGCGGCGGAACGTATTTCTCGGAGTCTTGCTCTGCCGCGGTCAGAACAGTTTGGCAGTTATAGCATTGGTCGAATTCCGTTTCGTTTAGGTTTGGATCGACGGCAACACGTTTGTCAAACACAAAGCAATCTCCGTCGTAGTGATCGCCTCCGCATTCTTCAAAGTATTTCAAGATGCCACCATCAAGCTGGTAGACTTCGTCGAAACCTTCTTGCTCCATCAAAGGGCCAGCTTTCTCGCAGCGGATTCCGCCCGTGCAAAACATGACGACGGGTTTCGACTTCATTTCCGAAGGCAACTGTTTCGTGGCTTCTGGGAACTTCCTGAAGTGGTCAATGCCAACGGGAACTGCATCTGTAAAAGTTCCAACTTCGACCTCGTAGTCATTGCGCACGTCGAGCAGAGTGAGATCCTTTCCGTCATCAAGCCATTGCTTCAGTTGCGTCGCAGAAATTTTTGGGCTTGTTTTTTGAAGCGGGCGAATCGTCTCGACACCCATGGAAATGATTTCTTTCTTCAGGCGGACCAGCATTCGGCTAAACGGTTGATGATCGCTAAGGCTTTCTTTGACCGGCAGATCGGCAAACTCAGGACTTTGGCGAAGATGGTTTAAGAATTGATCGATTGAATTGCGACTTCCTGCCAAGAACATATTGATACCTTCTGTCGAAAGCAGGATCGTTCCTTTTAAATCCAATGATTTGCAGAACGGCAGCAATGACGACTTGCGCTCAGGTAAATCCTCCAGTTCAACGAACTTGTAGGCAGCGATATTGATAAATTCCGGTTTCATGTTTTTGTTTAGGGCCACTTGGTGCGACCAATTGCAACGAAATATTTAAATTAGGAAGGTCGAAGAAACGGTGTAACAGGTTGAAATAAAGATGGAAATAATGTGAGTTCGAGAACGAACTAAGAAATGCCAACTATGGCCGTTACCCAATGAGAATCTTCAATCTATTAAACACTTTATGACGGCAATTAGAATAGCAAACAGCAATTTGTTAGACTAAATTGCCAACTGCCCAGCCTACGGCGAAAACTTTCCACTCCATACCATTTCCAGTTTGTACTATGGCTGAATCAAACCCCTTTCATCTTTGGTTAGGACTTGATCCTAAAATCAAGAATCCCCATCACTTTCAGTTGTTGGGCGTCAGCCCCAAACTCTCGGACCAAAAAGAGATTGAGTTGGCCGTAGACGCTGGTGTGAAAAAGTGTCTTGTCGGGTTGGCAAAAGTTCCCGCGGGCAAGCATGTCGATGTAGTTAAAAAGATCAAGCACAGAATTGCAATCGCTCGCAAAACGTTGCTTGATCCGTCTCTGCGGTCTGCCTACTTACAAAAGCTAAAAGAGGCAAAATCTCGTCAGTCATCTGGCAATGGCACAACAACAGATAGCTCAACGAGGAGAGAAAGCCCCGCTCTTGCTCCTCCAGTTCCGCAAAACACAACTTCAGCACCGGCAACACCACCCGCTTTGTCGACTCAAATTCCAGAACAAGCGATTCCAATGGCGGTGGCTTTACCGTACTCACCCCAAGCCGTTGCTGCCGATAATCCGGCGACACAAACGAATGAAGTCGCGGTCAATTCCGATGGCGTGCCAATCGACGAAGTCAAAATCTCGAAGGCGATCCGTGGACGGAGAAAGAAGTCGAAGGTCGGACTGATTTTTGGGGCTTTGATGCTTGTCGTCACAGGCGTAGGCGGGTTCCTGATTTACCAAAACAAAGAAGTGTTGCTTGATTTGGTTGATGTCGCCAAAGATAGTCCTGCCGGTCCTGGAGTCGTGAAAGAGAAAGAAGTTCCTGACGCTGCAGTTAATGCGATAGGTGGCGACAAGGAAAAAAATGGCTCAGGTGAGAATTCTGAAAATTCAATATCAAATGTAACCGCGCTCGATTTGGATTCGCTTCCCGAAGTCGACGAAGAGGCAGTGCTTGCGCATCCTGAAACACAAGCAGCGACTGGACGAAATGAAAAGCAACTTGCCAGAGTTATCGAAAGTGAAAAAGATCGAATCGGCATTGCGGAATCTGCAAAGGCAATGGATTCAAACGCTTTAGCTTCAAATTCCACTGAGAGTTCGATGCCAGAAGAAATTCCCCAGGGTCCGTTGGTCAAGTTCGACGATTTTCAACTTTCGAAGATTCGCCGTCACTTGCAACGAGCGACTCGGAGCATTGAACGCCACGAGCTTGACGTCGCATCGACCGCTATCGACTATGCGAATTCTGTCAGAGCAGAAGTTGCGGTTGAGCCAAATTCACACTTTGATTCTGAGCAGGCGCCAGTAGCACGGCTTGTTGAAGAAACCAAAGAGATTCATGATTTGGTCGAAGGTTTTTGGGAGCAAGTTGTCGCTAGTTGCCAAGACATTCCTGGTTCCCAGGAAATCGAAGCCAGCGGCCAGAAAATTGCTTATCTTGACGCAGATGAATCCCAAGTCATTGTGCGTCACGCGGGTTCGAACGTGACTTATGAATACGAGTTCTGTCCACCATCGCTCGCAGTGGCTTTGGCTACCCAAGGAGCGATTGCTGATATTCCAACTTGGGACAAGCAACTCGCGGCCTTTTATGCGGTCGATCAAGTGGCTAATGGAAAAGACCATCACAAAAAAATTGACAAATTGTTGAGTGAAGCCGAATCGGCAGGGCACGATTGCGATGGCATTCGGAATTTCGCCAGTTTCAGTTTTGACGAAATTGGCGTACCAGACAAAAAGATTGAGATGCCCAACAAGCGTGAGTTCAAAACAATCATTGCAGAATTCCGAAAGGAGAATCAGTATGAAAATCCGGACAAGGTTTCACCCGGAACCGGAATCATGATTGCTGACCTCCTTTTGCAAATCGACTCGCCCAATTTTGAGCAACACGTTGCGTTGCTTGAAGAGTCCAGAAGAATTGGAGTTCAAATCGGCGAAGCCTCGTATGCCGAAGACGCAATCATTGAGCTTTCAAAGTATGCCGACATCGACGAGGCAAATTTGACTTGTGATTCATTTCTTCAAATTGCCAAGAGTCAACTGACATCAAGAAAAAGAAGAATGCTGTGTGAAAGAGCAATTTCATTTTTGAAATCCGATTTGGCTGGGGAGGCAAAACTGAGGACCAGACAATCACTTGCCAAAAAGATCTCGGAATTTGCCTCAGCTTACAACATGGTCGACATTTCTCGCCGAATTAATCAAATTCAGGATTTGAAGTAGCTTCGATTTTGGCTGGGGAACCTTGCCTTAAAGCGTTTGCTCAATTGATTGAAAAAGCGATAATCGTAATTACTTCAAACGTAACTATCGATTGAGTGAACTCATGAATGTTTGCTGCCCTCATTGCAAGAACGCGATCGAAATTATCGCGGAAGATGCCTCCGAATCAGTCGTCTGTCCTGGCTGCAAGAGTAAGGTCAGTCTGCTTGAGTTTCTAAGTGTGAATCCAAGCATCGAGCAGACAAACACCTATTCCGCGGAACACTTCGTTCCGCAACTTGGGACAAGCGTCGCTCATTTTCGTCTTGACGACAAACTTGGTCGTGGCGGCTTTGGTACCGTCTTCAAGGCTTTTGACAAAAGGCTAGAGCGGCACGTCGCGTTGAAGATTCCCCGCACGGAGCGAATGTCGAGATGGCAAGCGGAGAATTTTATTCACGAAGCGCAATCAGCAGCCCAGCTTCAAGATCCGAATATCGTCAGCGTTTACGAAGTCGGACGAGACGAAGAGCGAATCTTCATCGTAAGCGAATTGATTGAAGGAAAAACGCTGGACGTTTGGCGAAAGGAACAGAAGCCAACTCAATTGGAAATTGCTTCCATGATGGCGAAGATCGCAAATGCGTTGCATCGCGCCCATCAGAAAAAAATTATCCACCGTGACTTGAAGCCAAAAAATGTGATTGTCGATGAAGTCGACTCTCCTCACGTCACGGATTTTGGGTTAGCGAAACG
>CAYMFZ010000456.1:0-242 GCA_964389585.1 uncultured Pirellulaceae bacterium
CTCTTACTCTTACTCTTACTCTTACTCTTACTCCTACTCCTACTCCTACTCCTACTCCTACTCCTACTCCTACTCGCGAACTGTTATCGCTTGGCGTGGCATTCAGGTTGTGATCTTGGCAGTAATGCCGTCGAGAGACGTAAAGCTTATAAGGTCAGGCGGAACTTCCTAACGTCCTTTCTGAACTCTCACTCCTCAAATCGCAAGTTCAATGGGCTTGTGTCCGTGGCTTTCACCTGCCG
>CAYMFZ010000456.1:252-5119 GCA_964389585.1 uncultured Pirellulaceae bacterium
ATATCGAACTTACTATTCGGCACGATTCTATTGATATCTGCTTTATCAAAAACCGGGATCCAATTCGAAGGAAGCGTTGAACTACGAATTCAAAATCCCAATTCAAAACCCCAATAAATCAAGCTCCACCCAGTCGCTTTTTAATACTAGAGCCATCCGGGGTTTGCTGGACTTCATAACCAAGCTCATGAATCCGGTCACGTTTGGCATCGGATGTTGGCCAGTCTTTGTTTTGACGAGCGGCGTCCATTTCGACCAAGCATTGTTCAGCTTCGGCGAAAGCAGCCGCGTCCGAGTCGGATTCGACTTCCTCGACCGCGTCATCAATGCCCTCATTGATTGGAGCGACAGACAGCACCGAATTCATTGCTTTGAAAACGGCGAGTGACTCTTGTGGATTGGGGTGATCTCCCTTCATCCAAGGAAGCATCACACCGAGTGCGCCTGAAATGTTCAAGTCATCAGCCAGAGCTTCTGCGAAAGCGCTCAAGACTGGATGCGTAAGATCGACCTCAGCCGTTTCGCCATTTGCCTTCTCCTCCAACATCTTTCGAAACTCGACCATCTTTTCAATCGTCTTGGCCGAATCACTAAGCCCTTTCGCCGTGAAGTTCATATTCGAACGGTAGTGCGATTTGATCAACTCAAAACGCAAGACTGCGGGGTGCACCGTTTGTCCCATTTCGATTTTTTCGCCCGTTTCCTTGTCGACAATTTTGACTTTGCCTTCAAACACATCGCGCGCGGTATAAAAGTTACCGAGCGACTTCGACATCTTCTCGTCTTCGACAAACAGAAAACGTGCGTGGATCCAGAATTTGGCGAAATCCGACTCGCCAGTCGTCCCGCAAGATTGCGCGATTTCGCATTCGTGATGCGGAAAGATCAGATCTTCTCCGCCGGTGTGAATGTCGATCACATCTGCACCGAGGATCGAGCGAGCCATCACGCTGCATTCGATGTGCCAGCCCGGATAGCCGACGCCCCAAGGCGAATCCCACTTCATGATATGGTTTTGATCGGGCTTCCAAAGCATGAAGTCGCCCGGGTGCTTTTTTCGTGATTGGTTTTCTTCGCTGACCCGACCGCCGGCACTACTTTTGATTTTTTCAAGCGAGTTGCCACTGAGGCGTCCGTATTCGGGATAGCTCTCGACGCTGAAGTAGACCACGCCATCAGACGCGACGTAGGCGTGACCTCGGTCGATCAGCTTTTGAATCATCCCAATCATTCCGGCTGGGCCTTCGACATGGTCCGTCGCCCTTGGAACATTGTGCGGATACTCGTAGGCGACTTTGTACCCCAGCCGTTTTCCATCCTCAAGAAAAGCGTTCGTGTAGTATTCCGCGATTTGATAGGGATCGTTTGGATCACCGATTACGCCGTCTGGCAGGCGATTGGCTTTTTTGTTTTCCAAGACACGATTGGCGGCCTCCATCATCTTGTCGGTCTCGCCCTCGACCATGTGTCCGACGTCAGTGATGTTCATCACGTGGTGGACTTCGTGGCCGACCAGTTCAAGAAATCGTCGGAGCAGATCGCCAAATAGAAACGAACGGAAATTGCCGATGTGAGCAAAGTCGTAAACGGTTGGGCCGCAGCTATACATCCGGACTTTGCCGGGCTCAAGCGGGACGAACTCTTCGTTTTGATTGGTAAGAGAATTGTAGAACTGGATTTTCATGGTGGCGATCGTGACAAAGTTGAGCAAGGGTCTGCCCAAATCTACACGCTAGCCACGATTTCACTCAAGCCAGATGTACGACACGAGCGGAACGAAGTTCAGATTTACAGTAAAAGTCTTAAACTTCTCGTGGGTTTATTGCTCTCCTCAAGACGCCCCTAGTACTGAATGGTTCGCCCATCGCTTCGATTCCCTAAATCCCCAAAAGTCGTCGACGCGATTTCGAAGTTCAAAAACTGAACTGAACCATCGACGAATCCAAAATTGAGTCCGCTTGGATGAGCGCTGCCAAATTGCTTATGCAAGTCATCACTCCTGCCATCGGGCCGCGGAGGTAACTCCGTCCAGCGGTGCAAATCAAAGTCATCGCCAGACAGAAAGCTCTGATCGTCGCCTCTACTTTTGCCGCTTTGGTAGTCTTTCATCGCAAGATACTTTTCGCCGACCATGATCGTGTTTGACGTTCCATCCGCAACCATCGCGAACGTTACTTCGCTTCTTTGGTAGCATATTCCAGTCGCGTTCGACATGTCTTGAAAACGGTCGCCAGCGAAGGCGTGCGGAGGTACCGGGCCAGTTCCCCACAAAATTGCAATGTGTCCTCCGCAAGCCGCATAATCATTTCGCGCTTCGCTCTCGACAGGGTCCGAGTTGTGCGCGTAGCCATTGGGTGTCGTGCTTCGTAACAAATTCGGAAAGACTCCTGGACTTCGCCGAGAAGGGCAAAACATAACTTCGATTGGCTTTTGAATCGCTTTGGCCGATTCGCTCATTTGAATTGGAGTGATTGCTGAACCGTCTCCATCCCCCATGAGTTGGTAAAGGTTTTCTTGCTCGAGAAAACTTAAAATACAGTAAGCCCAAGCTCCCGGTTGTTTTTTCCCGGCACCTCGATTCGCATCCCCGACCCAATGCCACCCCCATCCTCCGGTTGGCATAAACTGGTGACCGCTTTCATGAAGATGAAAAGCAAGGCTGATTTGCCGGAGGTTATTGGCACAACTGATCCGTCGCGCGGCCTCGCGGACGGACTGAACCGCGGGCAGCAGCATACCAATTAGTATTCCAATAATGGCGATGACCACCAAGAGTTCAACTAACGTAAAGGCGTTTCGTCGAATGTTCATCCGCGGATCGTAAACCAAACTCATCTCCATCAGTTCGACTGCATTTGGGCCATTCGCCAACTTTTAATAGGCGAGAGGAGTTTAGCGTTGATTCCTTTCCCCATCCACTTCAATCCTCAGCGAAGTGTGACACTCATGCTGGATCAAATAGACGCGAACTTGATGCTTGAGTTCCAAAGTGAAAACGATCTTTCGTTTGCTAGTAGATTCACAAGCTACGTCAAAGCCCCAAACCGCTCAGCTTGCTTTTACGACCGTTTTGGAGATCCAAATCGAACCTGGTCGGTATTTCTCAACATTCGGCACAAAAAAAGAGACACCGCGACTTGCCGAAGTCACGTGTCTCTTTGAATTTCTTAATTAGTGGGTGACTCTTGCCGAGAGTTACCAAGCCGATGAGCGGACTCGTTTATCGATTAAATGCTTGCTGAAATTGGGTCTTGCGTAAATTTTGGAAACTTCCGGCAGAAGTTACCCACCAGAAAGTATCAACGAAAGTCGAATTTAGATTCGACTTCGCAGTTCTCCTGGGCACTAGACGACATGCATTGGCATCAAGGATTCCATCTTGATAAAGTCGCGATTGACGACGGCTTCCCAGCGTTGCTTGGGTCGTTGCCCGGCGATTCGGCGTGAACGAAATTGAGATTTCTTAACCCATTTTGTTGCCGGAACGAGTAGCTCCGCGGCGGGCTCTCCTGAGTTCCGATTCGCCAAGATCCCTCGGCGGGCATGCCCACCCGAAGGACGCATGGCCGCGATGAGAGACCTGACGAATCCACCAAAAAGGTAGATCACAATGGATTGTGCGAGAAACGAAAAATCGTATTTCGAGAAAACCTTGCTGCATGAATCGCAGCGATAATGTCTGGCAAAACGTCGCCGATTTCCGCCTTTTGCTTCCGATGGAACCATCAGCATTATTTCGTAACATTGACCACAACCATTGCATCGAGTTCCATCGCGGGCGGGGATTGTTTTTTCTAATTCGGTTTTGCTCATGATTTCCTCACCTCTACAAATTCGGTCAAATTCCTCAAATTCAAGTCTGCCCTCTATCAGTAAGGGCGAAAACGAGAATCGAGTAGGCTCAAGAAACTCAAAAATTTGAAACTTTCGAACCTCTTCACCTTGATAGACGCGAACAATCCGAGAATCGGACGAATAATCCAAAGAAAGTCGCGAAAACCAACCATTTGCTTACCCAAGGTTTCAAACCGAAATCGCCAACAGGCGCCACCAAATGGGAGTTACTTTATGCTGCGCTCCTTCGGGAGTCGGTGGATTGCGTGGCGCAGTTTCCGCAGGTGTCGCTGACGCTCAACCACCGGCTAACGGCTTCAATCCTTTCAGGATGATTTCAAAGCAAGGCAGCTTATAAAACTTTCAGAAGCTCCAACCAGATCGTCCGAAAAAATAGAGTCAATGAGAAGTGCCTTTGGATGCAGACCTCGGACGAGCGAATCGTTTTGGCTTATTTTGGCAATCCCGTGAATTCCCAGAGCTCGTAGAGCCAAGGATGAACCCATGGGTTGTTCATCGAATAGAGCGCTGAAACGGCGCTGATCGCAAGTAAGACGTAACAGAAGAATTGGCCGGATTTAGTTTTGCCCAACCAGTCAACAACGGGCAACATCGAGACCAACCAAATGGGTGCCAACCAAAAAAGCCATCGAAGCGCACTCGTCACTCCGCCATAGTTTCGATCCATTGGAGGCCGGATCAGGTAGAACGTCACGACGACGATCGAAAGCGTGACTGCTAATAATCCGAGCCACCGCATTTGGTATCGCCCGGCAAGTTTGGCTCCCAACAAAAACGAAATCATGCCGGCGAAACTTAGCAACCAAATTGGAGTCAGCGAAAAAATTCCGTGGTGCCCAAACAGGACATGGAAAGCGTAAAGCGATTGGGATGATTGACCTTTGTCGACTTCTGATTTTTGGTCGGCGTTAATATCAAGCCAATAGCTACCGGGATAGTCATACCAATTATTCCAAGCCCGAATCTGATATTCGATTTCGATCTTGTTTATTGGTTTGGTTTCTACGATCGA
>CAYMFZ010000457.1:0-5100 GCA_964389585.1 uncultured Pirellulaceae bacterium
AGCGAGCTGGGACTTCTGGCGAAGTCCACTACAGGTTTTGAAATACCCTCTAATTCAAACGCACAAGTCCGGTTTTTTCGCATTCAGTTGTTGTTCGCTGTCTCGCTTTGATTTGCCAGGTGATCTACGTTCGGTTTTGTAAAACGGTATCCGCATCCACGTATCGTGATCAGCGAAACAAGTGTGATGACACCAGTTAGGAGTACCCAGTAACGATAGGCGGCTGCATACACATCGCCATTCAATGAAGTCCACCATTGGTTCCGAAAATATTGATCTGCAACTCCAGCAGCCATCGCGGATCCTCCCACGACAATAATGGCAATTAGCCATGGTGCAATGCGGCGTTTGGCACCAAGAATCACATAGGTCAATACGAGCGTTACCAACACGAACAGCACTCCAAGCACCAATGCCCTTGGCAATTCTTCGTGCCGAATCTGCGCAAAACTAGGATCTTGCAAGGCAAGTGAAACCACCCCGAGGCCACAAGCAGCCGCAGTCATCCAGACAAACATCTGCCGAAGATTGAACTGTCGGTTCGATTCGGAGTAGGTGCCGTCGAGGCAGGTAAGACGCATATTTGATATTCGTAATGCAGCAACGAGACCAACGTAGATTCCTGATGCATGAATAAGGACAAGCAACAGCCAATACTCATGTAACAAACCTACAAAGTTCAGGGTAGCAAGCCAAAATGCGAATACGGCGATTCCACCGAGGAGTTTTTGGAGAAACGGAGCTTTTCCTACTGTCAGGAACGTAGTCACGAGACCAATTTGGCTAACTGCCAGACTCTCAAGGAAGATGCATTGCCAGCGCGGCCACAAATAGTCAGAGGGAGGCTCCATAAAACTTCGCAACGCCAAGATAGTCATCAGCAAGTGGATTACGAAAAGACCCGCCACGAGAAAGCTGCGATACGTCCGAGGCGGAGAGTCGTGAGTGCGGATTGTCACTTGAGCGGCTCCCATTTGAGGCATTTAAAAGTTGTAATCATCTAGCCGGATTACCTGCCGCTACTTGTCGACCGCTTCGGCGGGAGGTGGACCGACAAGTTTCTTCACCCGCAAGTTCTTGAATCGAACGACTCCGTTGTCGACTGACCAAAATTGTTCACCGATCCCAAGCTTGAATCTCGCGTGGGTTGATTCAGCTAGAAAGTCGGGGTCTGACTTGATTTGAAACGGGATGCCGTCGGTGGAGAACAAGAACTTCTCCGGCTCCCAAAATTTCACGTGCAACTCCGATGGTTTGGGAGCACTTTCCGACTCCCAAGATTGCGGATTCGGACCGTTGCTAACAAAGCCTCGCTTGTTTTTAAGTGGATCAACCCAAAACAAGCGGCCAAATTTTCTTCCATGCATCATCCCAAACGTGACTCCAACTCCAATCGAACTGGAACCTTTGGAAACCAATTCGACTTCGGCGGCGACTTCTTTGGGACCTGGGAAATCTCCAAAATGATACATTTGCATGTGGGCGCCTTGGCGTTGATTCGACGCGATCGCGCTAGTCGGACTTTCGTAAGTCCAATTAACCGAGTTGGCAGACCAATTTGAAAACCCAGGGTCAAATGTGAGATTCACCCATTTGCCATCGTGGAAATCCAACTCCATTTGCGCTCGGTCGACCTGCGATTGGTAGTACAATTTCGCGCGTGGCTCTTTGCTTTTGGATAGCATGTCCGCGTAAAAATCGTGATAGTCTTTTGAGTGCGTGCGATTCTCGTGCGCGAACATTGAAGTCTTGCGAAACGCATCCAGTTCATCGAAAAATTCCAGATAGGCATAAGTTCGAGACCGATAGTACTCGTAGTTGTGAAAGCCAAAATTAAACATGGTCTCGGCTGAAACTTGATCGCCCAGCTTCTCGAACAACTTCGAAGCCTTTTCATACTCTTCGATTTTCAGGCACAAACACAAAAGCTCAGAAAGCAATCTGGCTTGAGTTTTTGTGAGCCCACTCTCGGCTGACCTTGAAGGATGCTTTGCCAGCCGCGTCAGCATCTTCTCCGCTCGCTCAAACACTTTGGGGCGGCGGAGAATTTCTTGCCAAGTGATTTCCTCGAGACGGCAAACCGTATGCAGTCCTTGCAAGTAGATGTAAGGAACAAGCGTCTCATATCTATCGCTGGCTAAACAAAATTCGGAAAAACTCATCATCGAATCCTGATCGCCACCCCACCGAGAGGAGCGATAAACCAACAAACGATTGTATGCTGGGAGAAAATCGACTTCGGCTGCGATGCAACGGCTAAACCAATCCAACTCCGTGTCTTGATCTTCGAGATTTCGAGCAATCGCAATCATCTCGAAACTTGATTCTGGGGAATCGGGATTGAGCTTATACGCTTGAGTAAAATGCTCGGCTGCTTTTGCTTCGTGCTCTTCAAATAATTTCCAGTCGCTTTTGCTGACGGTACTGGCATACCCGCCCCCTCGAATTTGCCAGGCGAGATCGTTTTGAAACGATCCGTTCAACATCTCGACGATCCATGGGTCGGCGTTGTCAACCTTTTCGTATTTAGCGGCCACATCACCAAGATCGTCAACCCTCGCTCGCTTCACCGATTTGCTCGCGTTGTACATTGGCTCGATGTCAACTAGATCATCAAAATATTTCCAAGCCGGTCGGTGGTTGCCCGGAGAATCGCAAGCCCACTCAAACCAATCAGATCCCGATTCAACAAAGTTCTTACGGGCTTTGTCGATCGTTTTTGGCGTGACGACAACTCTTGAAGCCCGATAAAACCGGTCCAGCATGAGTATGCGGATTCCGTTGGGGTAGTTCGATTTTTTCTGTGCAGCGACGGCTCGTTTCGCAATTGCTCTGGCTTCGGTTCCTTTGCCGCGACGCAAAAGTTCGTCGGCGTAATAACAAAGCACGATTGGATCCTTGCTTCCGTTTTCGATCAGCCGTTGGCCCAGCTTGAAAAGATCATCCTTTTCGGCGTTCAGTTTCGCCAGTTCCCATTCGCCATAGTCAAGCAAAATAGAATCGTTGATAAACTTAGTCGCGTCATCGCGTAGCGTTTCGTCATCTTTTGTGTTTTTCGCATACAACGGTTTGAGCCGCAGCCAAAATTCCTTGTCTGACGCAGATGATGCTTCCGAACTCGGTCCACCTTGGCGAAAGAACTCTTTTGCCTGCTTTCTAGTTTTGGAAGTTTGAGCTTGCGCCTGAATGGCGAAAACAGCAACACAGGCCAGCGTAACAAAGTAGGATAAGCGTCTCATCTCGACTCCAGCAACTTACAGAAAACCAATCACATTCGAAGTATAACAAGTTGCCCAATTAGTCGAGTGGACATCTAAAACATGTTTGAACCACGCAAGCACAAGTTCGATCGAGCCAATGGACTCGGCTTCTTTTTTTCAACGAATCACCTGGCCACTATTCGCCGCCCACGCCATTCAATTGTGACTTGTTGACGACTTCGATACGAGTGACGGATTCACCGACCAACAAGATCCCAATCAACTTGCCATCGGTTTCAGACAAAACCGGCGCTCCATGCCAAACCGACCGGTCACCATTGAAACTTGCAATCACCCATTTCTCATCGATATCCTTCTCTTCGATTGAGATCGAAAGGTAACGAAGATCATCCAATTCACCGTTGGCTCTCACCGCTAAACAAGACTCAGGCTTGCTCGGCGTACGCATCTCGCTGCTGGAAATGGATTTGGGGAATGCCACGTTATCCAGGGAGTTCAATTCAAGTTTTGTAAGCGATTGCTCAGAAACTTTTTCCGAAATTTTGACTTTCGCATCGGGTAAAGCTTTCACCGAAACAAACAGCGTTTCGGCGATCCCTTTCTCGGGCAGCACCAACGCGTCCGAAGGAAACAGCATCAAGTCTTTTCCATCCAACTTAACATGCGTTCCGATGATCGGTGATCGACGCTGAGACTGCCGACCAAGGAATCCCTTTTGCTCCCAGACAACTTCCATCGGAATCGCACCTCGCCGATCAACGTCGGTGGCTTGGACTTGTTGAGCTTTTTCGAACCAGTCATTGTTTGGCGAAGGATACAAGACAAAATCATCACCCGGTTTGATCGGTAGGCCGCCATTGGCAACCGTCAGCATCGACACGCCACCTCGAACCAACGTTTCCAATGATTCCATTTCGAACCGAAGTCCACTGATGGGAGAAAAGTCAGCATCGATACCACTGCTGGCCCAAAATTTGGACTCGGAAGTCACAAGTTTGGTGAACTTGTCAAAGATCCTCAAACGTGCATCGACTTTGATTCCGTCAGGAGAAAGCTCAACCGACAGCACACGACCAATCTCGACACCGCGATAAGTCACTGGAGACCCTGCGTTCACACTATTTCTCTTTTCGCCGCGGAGCAAAATCTCAATTCCGTTATTCTCAAGAGCATCCGCCGGGGCGTTAACCAGCCCATCAAAAACTGATTTCCATTCGCCTTCGGGATCACCCGGAATCAAGCCAATGTATTTGTGGCCGACCGCCGTTTCCAAACCTGAAACTCCTCCGAGGCTGAGCTGCGGACGGACAATCCAAAATCTCGTGCCTTCGCGAGCTAGCGGCTCACCAAACGGTGAAAGGTTTACATGGACATCGACGCCCGACAACTCACTATTAAGTTTGACTTCTTCGACAATCCCCACATCGATTCCGCGAAATTTGACCGGGTCTTCTGCGGCCAAACCATGTCCTTCAGGAAAGTGAATCGTAATCTCAATGCCCTGCTCAGGCATCGACCACCAAGCGACTCCGATTGCAACGCCCAAACAAATTAAAGCGACCAGCCACATGTACGATCCGCGCAGGATATCCGAAAACCCAACGCGAGATGGACCTACGTTCGCGGTGGGAATCGCCGTCGTCAATTCACTCGATGAATCGTCTGATGTTGTCTTCTTGATTGAATCGGATTCACTCATCAACTTCTTCTTCCCAAATTGCGTGTGGATCAAAAGTTATCGAAGCAATCATGCTCATCGCGACACACAAGACAAACGCAATGATTGCTGGACCAAAATGAAACTCGACCATGTCACCGAGCTTGACCAGCATGACCAGAAATGCGAGCAGCATCACATCCATCATGCTCCACTTGCCAA
>CAYMFZ010000458.1:0-5096 GCA_964389585.1 uncultured Pirellulaceae bacterium
TGTCAGGATTCTTTGGATCGACTTGGACGTCAATCACACCCGTTTTGTCGTTGACGTAAAGCACTTTCTTCCAGTTTTCACCTCCGTCTGTTGTCTTATATAAACCGCGGTCCGCATTGGGTCCCCAAAGCCGCCCCAACGCTCCCACCCAGACGACATCGGGATTTTGCGGATGGATCGCAAGTGCACCGATTTGATAAGACTTTTTCAGCCCCATATTCTCCCACGTCTCGCCACCATCGAGCGACTTATAAACGCCGTCGCCCCAAGAAACACTATTGCGCGGGTTTGACTCACCCGTTCCGACCCAAACGATCTCTGGATTACTTTGCGAGACCTGCACATCGCCAATCGAAACCGTCGCCTGGTCATCGAATTGATGCTCAAGTGTGACACCCGCATTGGTCGTCTTTAGAAGGCCGCCGGATGCGGTCGCCGCCCACCAATTTTTCGTGTCTTTCCCATTAACAGCCAGCGCCGTAATGCGACCACTCATATTGGCGGGACCGATGGATCGCCACTTAATAAGATCCGCATAGTCTTGCGAAAGTGCAGGCTTGGCTTTCTTTTTTGGTTTGGCTTTCTTTTCTGACGCTTTCTTGGCAGCAGCCTTTTTTGATTTTTCTTGAGCAGCAGAATCTGCTTTTGTTTTGCCATCCTTTTTCTGGACCACTTCCTCCGCCGCTTTTTTCACAGGCTCGTTCTCTTGCCCCACGACTTGAGACGAGAAAATTAAAAAGACAATAAGGAAGTTCGTAACCGGCAAAAAAGGCCGCAGTCGAGAAACCATAGAATTCTGTCCATCCCAAGGGTGTTAATTATTAAGACCATCAACAGTCAAAGCTCTGCCTCACGCAGCAAGATCTAATCTTGTTGAAGTATCGATATTAACATCGTGACCATTGGACTTCAAACAACTGTGAAGCAAATGCTCTATTGAATGGACTGTGACACTTTTGCGTCTCGGTGTACCTTGCGTTGTTCAATGGATTACAAAATTACACACCAATGCCCCCAAGCCTTCATTCATGACAACACTCATCACTGGTGGAACTGGATTCGTGGGCCAGTCGTTGCTTCAGCGACTAAGTTCGGTCTTGATCACGACTCGGAATGTCGAGCGCGCTCAGAAAAAGTTGAACTTAGAAGCCAGCAAGCTCATTCAATGGTCTACTTCTAAAGAACTGACTCTACCGAATGAGCCTGCCATCCGATCGGTTGTAAACCTCATGGGAGAATCAATTGCCGAAGGGCGATGGACCGAAGACAAAAAGAAACGCATCCGTGATAGCCGAGTTGATGGAACTCGAAAACTTGTTCAAGGCTTATTGCAACAAGATCGGTTACCAAGCGTCTTCGTCTCAGCATCCGCCATTGGAATCTATGGTGACCCCGGCGAATCAGTCGTTGAAGAATCACACGAACACGGAACTGGGTTCCTGACCGACGTTTGCGAAGAATGGGAAGCCGAAGCGAACAAACTAGCCGAACACGGCGTGCGTGTCGTGAATCTTCGAATCGGCATCGTCATTGGAATGAACGGTGGCGCTTTGCAAAAACTGGTTCCGATATTTAAGTGGTGTCTGGGAGGAAGACTCGGAAGCGGGCGTCAATGGATGAGTTGGATCCACGAGTCCGATCTTGTCTCGATGATTATCTGGGCACTTGAAAATGAGGAAGTGTCCGGCCCCGTCAATGCAACCGCGCCGAATCCAATTCGCAATTCCGAATTCACTAGTGCTCTGGCAAAATCTATTGGTCGCCCCGCCCTGTTCCCCGCTCCGAAATTCGCAGTTCGCTTGGCTTTGGGAGAGTTTGCCAATAGTCTTTTCTTTTCTCAAAGAGTTGTACCAGCGGTGGCGATGAACAAAGGATTCGCTTTTCAGTTTCCCACGATCGCTGGTGCAATCGACGACGCAATTAACCAAGAAGACAAACCAAAATGAACTTTGTCGGTTTAGACATTGGCGGCGCGAACATCAAGCTTGCAACGCTTTCAGGTCAATCGAAACAAATACCGTTTCCGATTTGGAAAGACAAACACGAGCTTGCCAACGTACTCGCAACGATCAAGTCGTCCCTTTCTGAGTCTTCACTGATCGGCGTCACGATGACAGCCGAATTGGCTGATTGCTTTGAGACGAAACAAGAAGGCGTTGAGTTTATCGTTAACGCTGTTGTCAACGCCTTCGCCGATCACCAACCGCTTTTCTATTGCACCGATGGTTCAATGCGTCCTGCTGAACAGGCAATTCATCGGTGGAAAAGAGTTGCCGCTTCGAATTGGCACGCCAACGCGTGGATGGCGTTTCTCGAAACGAAAACCAATTCGGGTTTTATGGTCGACATCGGATCAACGACGACGGATATCATTCCTGTCAAAGACGGGATGCCCAAACATGCGGAACAAGTTGACTTTGATCGACTCGCCAACGGCCAACTTCTTTATGCTGGCGCTGGCCGAACTCCCATTTGCAGTTTGATTTCTCAAGTTGAGCTTCCCAACCAACGTCTCACGATTGCACGTGAGCTGTTTGCAACAATGAAGGATGCCTTGCTTTGGCTTAATGAAACCCAACCCGACGAATTCGATTGTGATACAGCGGACGGTCGCCCGGCGACTCGAAAAAATTCCGGCCAACGATTAGCAAAGATGGTTTGCGAAGACTTGAATGAATTAGACGAATCAATTGTTGATGAGATTGCCCGCCAAGCTAAATCAAGCTTGAGCTCTCTGATCAGCTCTGCAATCCAACAAGTCGTTTCAGCCAATCCCGATGTTCCTTTGAACTTTCGTATCTTTGGCCAAGGTGCAAAGCTTGCCGAAGAAGTTGTTCAAACTCTTTTTGCGGACGAAGAAACGAAGATCAAAATTTATCGCCAGAACGACTTGGAAAACCAAACAGCACCAGCTCTAGCCGTCGCGTTAATGCGTCGTGATGTCGAGCTTGCAAACGCGAAAGAAGCTTAGCGTGAACACACCGCAAGCAAACCGAACGCGCGTCATTAAACTCGGTGGCAGCTTGCTAAATCTTCCGGACTTGGAGCAACGAATCGAGCAATGGCTTCTCTTACAAGAAAGTTCATCCACCAGAACCAGCCGATGGAGAAACATCTGGATCACAGGCGGCGGTGCTAACGTCGAACGCTTGCGTCAATTAGACTCGGCAGCACCTGCCGATCAATCTCAAGTTCACTGGGCCTGCATTGAGATCATGGAGCAGAACGCGAAATCAATCCTGGCTCGCTTTCCTAACTGGGGCTCTTCCCGTGATATCGCTGAAACTCAAACATCGGTAGAGCCCAACATTATCTTTCTCCCAATGGCTTGGCTATCAACTCGCAACCCGCAACTTCCTACGAGTTGGGACGTCACAAGTGATTCAATCGCGGCGACGCTCGCGGAAGATCTTAATTCAGACGAATTGGTTTTGCTAAAATCGACAGATGGTCCTGTAAGTCAAAGCATTCAAGACGCAGCTTCAACCTGTTTTGTAGATACGTATTTTCAAAAGGCGGCAAAATCACTCAATAAACTTAAACCACCAGCCAAGATTCGATTCGTTAACTTTCGATCGAACGACTTTCTCGAAACAGCACCGACAACCTCCGATTTCCCCTCACTCAGCACAAACCTCTTTCTTCATCCGTCTCAAAATCAATAGTTAAACTGAACGTCCAGTCTTTATTGCTTCATCTCATTTATTGAGCGGCACGCAATCTTAAACTGCGGGAACTTGCTGCGTGATGCAATGTATCCCTCCGCCACCGTCGCCAAGCACGCGACCACTGATGCCAAATACATCGCGGTCGTCGAACAACTCTTTCAAGATCGCCATTGGAGCATCGTCCTGTTTTCGGTCGCCCGTGGTTGGCACGACAACGCATCCATTGGCGATGTAGAAATTCATGTGACCACCATCGCGAGTCAGCGGCAAGTCGATGATTTCGATCTTGCGGCCCTTGGCGTCAGTGACATCTTGCAAACGCTTTTTCGCATCGAGGCAAATCTTGTAGTTCGGATCAGATTTGTCTTTGGTCGAAGAAAGCAGAAGAACGCCCGAGTCGACATAAGCCATCATTCCGTCGACGTGTCCATCGGTGATCGGGTCAGGCTCAAGGCCATTGCCCGTCCACAAAACTTTCGTCGTTCCAAATGCCGCGTTGAGTCGTTTTTCCAATTCCGTTTTTGAGAGACCCGGATTACGAGTCTTGTGCATCATGCACTGCTCGTTGGTGATCATCGTGCCGTCGCCATCCATCACCACGCCGCCGCCTTCCATGCACACATCAACAGGGTACATCGCCAAGTCAAGTTGCTTACAAAGGCGAGCCTTCAGCATTTCATCTTCGTGAAACATTCCGTCCATCTTTTCGCCCCAACCATTGAAAGTCGGTGCGATCACTCGGCGTTCACCTTTTCCATTGACGACAAACATCGGCCCCGAGTCACGAGCCCAGCCATCGTTCAGCGGCAATTCGATCAGTTCGATTTCTTTGTCAAGCAACTTCACAGCGTGTTTCTTGTCTTCCGGTCGAACGACCATCAACACTGGCTCATACTCCGCGATCGCGTTGGCGACGTCGGCCCACTGCTTGCGAACTTCCTTGGCGGAGAATCCAAAGCCCGCCCAGTTTTGAGGCGGAGCCATTTGCATCATTGTGTATTCGTGCTTGGCCCATTCTGCTGGAAAGTAAAAACCGTCTGCTGCTGGCGTTGAGTCTGTAAGTAGCTTGACGCCTTCGGCTGCATAGTCAGGCATCGAACCCATTGTTTTTTTCATCATGTTCTTTTGTGTCTCGTCCTGTTGTTGAGCCTGTTGCTCTTGTTGTTGGCAACCGGAAGTCAATCTAGTTGCTACGCCAGTCATCAACAAACTGGACGACTTGATAAACTGTCTGCGTTTCATTGTTTTGTCCGATTCAATTTTGAAAACATTAGCGAATTGTAAAATGACGCAATTGCCTTGGCCAGCTAGTAGCCAAAGCAAGCAGGAGAACTGCCAAGTCGAATCTAAATTCGACTTTCGTTGATTGTTGCGATACTTTCTGGTGGGTAACTTCTGCCGGAAGTTTCCAAGATTTACGCAAGACCC
>CAYMFZ010000459.1:0-5093 GCA_964389585.1 uncultured Pirellulaceae bacterium
GTCTACGAAAAATCCGTTCAGTGCCGCAACAATAATTGTGCAGATTTTGGGTGTGGCGTTGTGGAGCGATGCAATCAGTTGTGCGGGGCCATCGCGGCTTTAACGGCGGAAACAACTGTCGCCTCCTCTGGCCAGCCTTGTCTCAAAATTACCTTTGAGAAGAAGTTGCCTTCGCGTTTGGCAACAACTTTATCGTCAACCAAAACATCGAATTGACCTCGCTTTCCAGTCGAGACGGTTACCTGTTGACCAGTTTCTTTTTCAATCAAAGCGGCAAGACTTGCCGCGCGAGGCTGATAGCTGCGTCAGGTTGGGCAATGACGGATTTGAATGCTCATATTTTCGTTTTCTTGGTTTGTATCTGCCAATTAATTGCCAGTTTTGCGTCGAACTTATATCGTTCGACATACCTGTGAGGTGCCGATTCTACATTCTCATAAAAAAATGGAATACCGCGTCAGATTTGGTGTTCGTTTCGACTCTAGATAGTGTGGCCGTTGGTTTTCGACCAGTTTAACAACTTGAATAGATGGCCACGGCGTTGGTTCGATCTGCGTGCGTTCTAGAGTCGCATCCAATAGCGCTCGCAGGAATTTATGTTGGCGTAGTTTCGATCGCCAACCAAGAGCCAAGAGAGGCGGAAGCACTTTACATGCTTCCGCCTTTTCTATTGGCACGCCAAACGTCGTTTACGACAACTTCTGAGTTGACGGGCGTGATGATAAGATGGAATCATGATTCGATATGGCTTCACGATTTTTCTTAGTGCGTTCTTGCTGTTCCAAGTGCAGCCAATGGTCGCGCGGTTCATTTTGCCTTGGTTTGGCGGAACCGCTGCGGTTTGGACGACGTGCATGATGTTCTTCCAAGTCGTTTTGTTGCTTGGATATTTATACGCCCATCTTTTGAGACGGTTTTTCAAACCGCGAACGGCTTGGGTTGTGCATTTGATTCTGCTTGGAATTGCCGCCGCAACTGCGTCGGTCGTGCCTGCGGATTCGTTGAAGCCAAATGGTGACGAGAACTTGACGCTCGCGATCATCGGTGTGTTGGCATTTACGATTGGGCTACCCTTTTTTGCACTCTCAAGCACCGGCCCACTGATACAGGCTTGGCAAAGCAGTTCTCACGCTGACCAATCGCCTTACCGCTTATATGCGTTGTCGAATCTCGGATCGATGTTGGCCCTACTCAGCTATCCGTTCTTGATTGAGCGATTGATGCCGCTCGCAGATCAAGCTTATGTTTGGACGTTTGGCTTTTTTGCTTTCGCGATTGGATGCTGCTGGTGTGGGTGGCAAACGGTCAAGAAAAACCAATGGTCGGTTTCGCGGGAACCGAATTCAACCTCAATCTATGGCGAAAGCCGGAATCACAAGTCGAGTATCGGCGCAACAGGTATTTGGTTTCTTTTGTCGATGGCGGCTTCGATTGTATTGTTGGCCACCACAAATTTGATGTGCCAGGAAGTCGCATCAATTCCATTTTTGTGGATCTTGCCGTTAAGCCTTTATCTTTTGTCGTTCATCATTTGCTTTGACCGCCCTGCCCTCTACCAGCGACGGCTCTTTGTGCCTTTATTGGTCTTAAGTTCGATCGTTGCGATCGGCTTGGTTCACCTAAGTGTCTTTGCGGGGCTATTGTTGCAAGTCGGCGGGCTGGCGACGGTTTGTTTTGCGGCCAGCATGATTTGTCATGGCGAGCTTGAGCGACTGAAGCCGCCACCCATTTATCTGACCTCGTTTTATCTTTGGATTTCATTCGGTGGAGCGATCGGAGGAATTTTTGTTTGCATCGTCGCGCCGCTGATTTTCGATAGCTTTCTTGAGTTTCATGTTGGGCTCCTGATCGCGCTACTGGTTGCGTTGGTGACGATTTACAAGACTGGATCGTCGAAGAGTAAACCGACCGGAGGACTTGCCAAAACTGGAATGGCCCTTTCGGTTTTCGTAGCGCTTTCGATGGTCCTTTGTAGTTTGCTTTATTTTCTTGATCCGAGTTATCAAAAAGGCTTGATCTTTCGAGGCCGAAATGAATACGGTCTTGCCGCGGTGGTTGAAGACGGTCCTTATCGCCGATTTATCAATGGGCGTATCGAACACGGCGGTCAAAAGATCGAAGCCGGTCACGAAATGGATCACATCAGCTATTACGTTCCGGGCAGCGGCGTCGGTGTTGCTTTCGAAAGTTATCGGGCAGCAATTGGAGCCGAGAAAAAGCTAAACGTGTCGGTGATCGGTTTGGGCGCTGGCGCAATGGCGACTTGGCTGGAGCCGGATGACAAGATTCTCTTTTATGAAATCAACCCAATGGTTGAAGAAATCGCCCAACAGCATTTTACGTTCTTGAAGAATTGCCCAGGCGAGTGCCAAGTTAAACTTGGTGATGGCCGCATGCAGCTTCAAAGCGAAATTGAAGAGGGAAACTTGCCTCCGTACGATCTCATTTTCATGGACGCGTTTTCAAGCGACTCAATTCCGATTCACCTGCTGACGGCAGAATGTCTTGAGCTCTATTTGAAGCGAATGAAACCAGAAGGTGTTTTGATCGCTCACATCACAAATCGCTTTATTGATTTACAGCCAGTCATTTATCAACACGCGCTTGATCATGAACTTACGCCGATCCTGATCGACTACAAATCTGAAGACGGTCATTCAGATACTCGTTGGGTGATGCTAACGCGGAACGAGAAAGTCATTCGATCCAAAGCCGTCGAGGAGTTTCAGTCGCCCTGGCCCAAAGACATCGCGCCGATTCGTTGGACCGACGACTATTCCAGCGTTGCCGCGTTATTGGATTGGTCAGCCGGCGTTGATTGGGAAAAAATTGGCTCGAAAATTGAAGACGCGAACAGAAAAGACTGATCAATGCGATCGTCCGAAACGCCATTTTGGCTTGAGTGAGAATCGAGTATGAAATCCAAAGCAATTTCCATCGAACGGGTGACGGTTGAAAATCGCGCCACCAAAGATGACTGGGTTGCGGTCGAAGATCCGTTTGAGATTCGTGTTGTCTACGGACCAGAATGCAACCGCCGTAGCAAGAGCTTATCCATCACGATGCGCACGCCAGGAAACGACGAAGATCTGGCCGCCGGATTTTTGCTTTCAGAGAACATTGTCAGCGCTCCGAGTCAAATCGCTTCCTTCGAACATGTTGGCCCTGCTGCAGATGGAGCATCTCATGGAAACACTTTGATGGTTGAACTTGGTTTTGATGTTGAACTCGAGATCGAAAAACTTCAAAGGCACTTTTATACGACTTCAAGTTGTGGGATCTGCGGTAAGGCTTCGCTTGATGCGATTCGGAATCAAGGGATGATTCCAATTGTTGATGCGATGACGGTGGACGCTCAAACGATTTTTGGTTTGCCCGATTCGATCCGCGCCAAACAAGACGTGTTTGAACGAACCGGTGGGCTTCACGCGGCGGCGCTTGCAAATCCGAATGGCGAAATAGTCGCGATTCGCGAAGACGTTGGGCGACACAATGCTGTCGACAAACTGGTAGGTTCGCAAATGCTCGCGTCGAACCAAGGTCAAGCCAATGCAAATTTTCCGCTCGAGTCTAAAATCTTAGTCGTCAGCGGTCGCGCGAGTTTCGAGTTGATGCAAAAGGCTTTGATGGCTCGGATTCCAATGTTGGTCGCTGTTGGCGCACCGTCGAGCTTGGCTGTTGAGTTGGCCCTTGAATTCAAGATGACGCTGGTTGGGTTTACTTCCGAAGGGCGATTCAATATTTACGCTGGTGGCGAGCGAATTAGAAAGTGACTTTTTGGTGCTTGAGTCTGGTGAGTAAGAGTAAGAGTAAAAGTAAAAGTAAAAGTAAAAGTAAAAGTAAAAGTAAAAGTAAAAGTAAAAGTAAGATTAAGAGCAAGATTAAGAGCAAAACAGACTGAGGGCATTGTGGCATTTCACTCCGTGAAATAGCGCCAGCCCCTATGCGAAGCGAGGGTTGTCTTGAACTAATGAGAAATTAGTTTTCAAATTCGTTCCTCAACTACGCACCTGCCCTGATCCGCGAACGCGGTAGTTGAAGCTCGTTAGTTGCTCAACACCGACTGGCCCCCGCGCATGCATTTTTCCCGTTGCAATTCCAATTTCGGCACCCATTCCAAACTCGCCTCCATCAGCAAATTGCGTCGACGCATTGTGCAGCAAAATTGCCGAATCAATTTCATTCATGAACCTGGCCGCTGCTTCGTTATTCTCGGTAACAATTGATTCAGTGTGTCCTGAGCCAAAAAGATTGATATGTTCGATCGCTTCTTCAACGCCGTCAACAAGTTTTACTGAAACGATTGGAGCAAGGTATTCGGTAGACCAATCTGTTTCGGTGGCTCGAGTAGATTCTTCAACCCAACTGCAAATCGTTTCGTCTCCACGAATTTCGCAGCCAGCTGATTGAAGCGCCCTAACGATTGGACGCACGTTCGTATCGGCCCAATGCGTGTCGATCAACAAAGTCTCCATGGCGCCGCAGATTCCGGTTCGGCGCATCTTCGAGTTGACGACGATCTGTTTCGCCATTTCAATATCGGCTTCGCCGTCAACATAAACGTGACAGATTCCTTCAAGGTGTGCGAACACTGGCACGCGCGATTCGGTTTGAACTCGGGCAACCAAGCTCTTTCCGCCGCGCGGAACCAGCACATCGAGATTGCCATTTAAGCCAGCAAGCATCTCACCCACTGCGGCTCGGTCCGTCGTCGCAACCAACTGAATCGCCGCTGTAGGAAGCCCCGCCGACTCAAGTCCTTGAATCAAACATTGATGAATCGCCCGCGACGAGTTTGCTGAATCACTGCCCGCTCGTAGAATTACAGCATTTCCAGCTTTGAGGCAAACTGCGCCAGCATCAGCCGTAACGTTGGGGCGACTTTCGTAAATCACGCCAATGACTCCAAGCGGCGTTCGCACTCGTTCAATCTTCAGTCCATTCGGTCGGTCCCAAGCCGCGATGACTTGGCCAATGGGGTCATCCAATTCCGCGATTAAATCGAGACTGGACGCGATCGTCATGACTCGTGCTTCATCAAGCTTTAAACGATCTAGCATCGCAGGTGAAAGTTTGTTTCGCTTGCCAGCAGC
>CAYMFZ010000460.1:0-401 GCA_964389585.1 uncultured Pirellulaceae bacterium
GGGCGGGTTTCCGAATCCGTCAAGCTCATGGAAGAACGACTTGAGCGATTCGAGCCATCAAGCAAAACGCTCAATCAAATTGGTGAGATTCACATGCGGAATAGTGAATCAGAAAAGGCTTTGGCGGCTTGGATTCGCGGCGGCGAACTTAACTCGGACCGCTCTGCCAAGGACTGCTATAAAAATCTCGCGGCTTATTACAGGGACAAACTGGACGATCTGGAAACGAGTCAAAAATATCAAGCAAAAGGTCTCATTCTCTACGCTTACGAAACCTTGGGGTACGACGAGTTCGAAAAAACATTACCGATGACAACGAAGCCGACTCGTTACGATCCTACGTCAGCCGAGGCCCAATTTCTCTACGGGAGTGTGCTTTTAGGAAAAGCGAAAACGCCTGA
>CAYMFZ010000460.1:411-1026 GCA_964389585.1 uncultured Pirellulaceae bacterium
TGTATTTGGAAGGCATGGGCGAATTAAAAGAAGATAACTAATGCCTTCCATTTTGCCTATTTCGTTCTCAGGCTCGATCCTTTTCCGACCTTGCTTCCTCGGTTGTCTCGCGTGAGTCATCTCAAAATAGGGGTTTTTGCGAGTTGAAAACAATTCGTAGGAAAATTCTGACAAGTGACCTAATGTGTCCACGTCAGGCCGATACTAGATGTGTGCCAAGGACTTAAGGAGGAACTTAAGCGAAAGACTTAAGCCAAACCCAAGGCAAACTCAGATCGGAGAGATGCAATGCGAAACGATGTTCGAAAAGCCATTCAAAGCAGTGACGATTTGGTAGTCACATTTCAATATCTTGACTCCAAAGGTCAAAAACCGATTCGCGTTGTCAGTCCGATCCGATTCTTGGGCAAAGACCGTTTTCTTGGGCTGTGTCTCTCAAGGCAAGAGCCGCGCCAATTCTATTTGAATCGCTGCAACGAATTGCAACTCAAGCCAGCCTGGGATTACGTCATGCCGTTGGAAATGCCTGTGGCCGTTTAAGTGTTATCTCGGTTAGAGCGTATACCAAAAGAGCTTTAAATCGTTACCCCAGCTCTGATTCGTTCAGGTCAACTG
>CAYMFZ010000460.1:1036-5039 GCA_964389585.1 uncultured Pirellulaceae bacterium
GTTAAAAAGTCAGCCCGGCCATCCAAAGCGAAAAACGTTGTTGCCGGAAATCTGGTTTCGTATCAAAATATTGGAAGTGGAATCGCGACAGCGGATCCAAGTTCAAATTTTGCGAAAATCGCTTTGGATTTCTAACTTGTTCCATCACAAGTCAATTCGTCCCTCGCCTGCTTGCTCAAGGGCAATTTCGTCATGCGCTATGTGGTGCCCCGCTTGTTTGATGGTCGGCCTGTTGGTGCTGATCATGGTTTGCGGTTGTCAGCAGAGAGAGGAAGTCGTTGGCGAAATGAAGAAGGCAATTTCGCCGGTTCCCCTTTCGAATGAATTGACGGCCGTTCCCTCGGACATGAACGACGAGCAGTCCAGCGAGTCCGAAACCAAGTTGATTAAATCCACTTCAGAAAATCAGCTTGATGTACGTCTTTTCTTCGACGACACAAAAGTCGTTGGAATAACGGTTGGTAAGAAAGAGCTAACCGACGCGGAGCTCAATAAGAATTTTTGTCTACTTACTTTGGCCGATGAGCCAGACATTCGGGCACGAAGTCTCATCAAGTATTTGCGTCATGTGTTAACGGAACAACAGAAGCAGGATGCGTTGAATTATCTGCTGCAACGAGACTACAAGTTTGAGAAACTTAAACAACGACGTAACGAAGTTCTAGAGAATGCAATTGACGGACAAGACATAGATCCGCTGCTGCGAGAAATCGAAGTTGAAACAGTTAACCTTTCACAGAAACTTCGTTTGGAGATCTACAGTAAATTGCTGACTCAGGAGCAAAAGCAATTTCTTGAGGATGAAAGAAACAAAAAGAAGGCAGAGGAAAAGGCGGAGCTTGAAGGCAAATGAACCAGGCAAGTCTCCGATTGTTGAGCTTGATTGAATTGATGGAAATCGGGCCTTTATGAAGTTTTCTAGTGCCAACCAGAAGCTTTGTCTCTGACAATTCACATGTCGCAACGGAATTGCGAAGATCTCTCCCTTAAAATGGTAAAATCGTCTAGAGTCGATGGTTGGCTTGAAGAGACGATTCTTGTTGACGCAGAGAAACACTTTTGGAATTGAAGTGACCAAGAATAAGATAGAACCAATTCATTCTCGATGGACTTGTCCAGCAAGGCTAATTCGTTTCGGATTTTTCGGAATGGTTTTGCTGGGGGGTACATTGTGGCTTCAGTCAAGAACTGCACCCGTCAATCAAGCATCGGTTTTTCAACGCGCATCATCCTCCAGTCGAGCAACCACGAAACTGACTCGCGTCAAATTTAACTCGGCCTCTGCCGCGAGCATTTCAAGCCCCGAAAATGAGTTTGCTTCAACAGAACCGGACGAGCGATTCAAGAAACAAGTACGGCCTTTCTTGGAGAACTTTTGTCTTGATTGCCATACGGGCGAAGACGGTGAAAGCGGAGTGGATCTTGACCAATTTCTGAAACATGAAGACGTCGAGAAAGACCTTGAGATTTGGCTGCATGCCCTTGAGCAGATTGAGCAAGGAAGCATGCCACCGGATGATTCAGATCAACCCAGTAAGCGACAGGTCAAAGACCTAACGGAATATGTTCTTTCGACGATTGCCAGTCGCGCAGGTGAAGATCAACCGCTTGGTCGACTACGCCGACTTAATCGTGTCGAGTATGAGAATACAATTCGAGATTTGTTTCGCCTGTCTCGAAATTGCTTCAACAATCCCGCCCGAATCATCCAAACCAATGACTACTTTAAGCCGATGACCGGTCGAATGCCGCGATACGTTTTGGCGGTGAGTCACTTTTACAATTCGCATCGACGCCATTCTGATTTGCCTGGTGTTTCCAACCTGCCTGTTGATCCGCCGGTCGAGCATGGGTTTGCCAACGATCAGGAAGCTCTTAGCCTCTCGCCATTGCTGCTCGAAAACTATTTCGATATTTCGACGGCTCTGCTAAACAACTCGGAGTTCGCAGAAATTTCTGGGCTTTGGGATTCGATGTTTATAGCCGCCGATGGGACTACCCGAGACCAGCAAATTTCTCACGCCCATGAGCAAATTAGTCTGTTCCTGCCTCGCGCGTTTCGTAGAACGACGACCACAAAAGAGAATGAGCGGTATCAACTGCTTTTTGATTCCGAGTTTGCGGATTCCGGAAATTTCACCGAGGCCATGAAGACGACAGTCTCTGCAATTCTTGTTTCACCAAACTTTCTATTCCGCCGAGAGTTCTTACCGCAGGAAACTGAAAGCCAACCAGATCGAGAAAGTGAACTTGCTGCGAATTTTGCGATGGCCAACCGGCTTTCGTATTTTCTTTGGGCCTCAATGCCAGACGATGAGCTATTCCAAGCCGCCCGTGAACGTCGGTTGACGAAACTAGCGTCACTTGATCGGCAAGTCGATCGGATGCTTGATGACGAACGGGTAAAATCGTTGGCGACGGATTTTGGGATGCAATGGCTGAAGGTTCAAAAGGCTGCTTCAGCGCTACCCGACAAATCAAAGTTCCCTGAGTACTACCAGCACGAGCAAATGCCGCCGCCGGCGGTTTCGATGATGATCGAACAGCTTTTGTTTTTCGAAGCCATTATGGTTGAGAATCGTAGCATCCTTGAGTTTATTAGTTCTGATTTTGCTTTTTTGAATAGGCAGTTGATGGATTGGTATCAAGTGAATCCAAAAACTGCTTTGGGTTACACTCCCAAGCTTGAGAATTTTGAAGACTTCTTTCGAATCAAGTGGTCGAACCGACACCGTGGAGGTGTGATTTCCTCAGGTGCGATGTTGGTGTCGACTTCGACGACGACGCGAACCAGCCCTGTCTATCGTGGTGCGTGGGTTTTGGACGTGATTTTCAATTCCCCGCCTCCGCCAGCTCCAGCCGACATTCCACCGTTGGAATCTGCCGATGGGCCAGATGTCACGAAACTGAACGTTCGTGAGAAATTGGCCATCCATCGTGAGGATGCCGCGTGTGCGTCATGCCATGACCGAATCGATCCAATGGGGTTCGCTTTGGAAATGTTTGATGGTGTTGGCCGTTGGCGATTAAACTACGAGACGGGGGAACCAATTGATTTGACAGGAAGTCTAAACGGTGAGCCTTTTAAAGGTTCGGCTTTGTTCAAGAATGCGATCCTGAAAGACAAAACTCGTTTTGTTCGTGCTTTCGTTGAGCACACTTTGAAGTATGCACTTGGCCGTCAGTTGCATTATTCAGATGAACCTGAAATTCGACGAATGACAGATGAAATTGAAAAAGCGAATTGCCGTTTTCGGTCGGTAATCAAACAAGTCGTCGGCAGCGAATTGTTTCGTCGTTAATACATGTTGGCCAGTTTAAAGAACAGTCCAGTTGAATCCAGAGATGAAATCATGAAGCCAATTTCACGCCGAACTGTTCTTCGAGGAATCGGAGCCACGATCGCGCTTCCGTGGCTTGAGGCCATGTCAGGCGCCGTCAGTCTTGGGTCCCAGGCTTCCGCTGCGACAACTCCCCTGGTTGCGGGTGTCCCTAAGCGGCTCGCGTTCATGTACATTCCCAACGGTGTGATCGGTTCGAAATGGTTTCCGACGAAAACCGGAAAGAATTTCGATTTGCCAGAAAGCTTGCAGCCGCTGGCGAAATTCCAAAAAGACATCACTGTGATCAGTGGACTTGATCGAACCTATCTAACAGGAGAACCCCATTCCCAAGCCGGTTCATGTTGGCTGACAAGTGCCAAACCCAACGAGCGAGTCGATGGCGTCAATGCGATTGACATTACTTTGGATCAAGTCATTGCGAGGCAAGTCGGAAAAGCAACGCCGTTTTCATCAATTGAATTGAGTTGCAATAGCTTTCTCGACAACATGGAGCCAAAGATCTTCGATGCGATTTCCTGGTATGGCCCCGGAAACGATGCGAAGTCCCAAAATGATCCGCGGAAGGTATTCAAACGCTTGTTCGGAGATGCCGGCCAAGTCAAACGAAGCGTGTTGGATACGGTGTTGAGCGACGCGCGGAATTTGGAGCAGTCTTTGGG
>CAYMFZ010000461.1:0-5036 GCA_964389585.1 uncultured Pirellulaceae bacterium
GATCATGACCACCAACGTTGGTGCTCACGCGATCAAGAACGAATCGCACTTCGGTTTGCCTGGTGCTGGTGAAGACCAATCTTTCGAAGGCATGAAGACTCGCGTTTACGACGAAATCAACAAAGCGTTCCGTCCGGAATTCTTGAATCGTCTTTCCGAGACGCCGATCATCTTCCGTCACCTTGAAAAGAAGGACCTCAAGCTGGTTATCGATTTCGAATTGTCAAAAATTCGTGCCCGTTTGGCCGAACGTGGTTTCGAGTTGAATCTGACTGGCGACGCGAAAGAGTTCTTGATCAAGAAGGGAACCGATCTTGAGTACGGAGCCCGTCCACTTCGTCGAGCCCTCGAAAACTACGTCGAGGACACGTTGTCTGAAGAATTGCTCAAAGGAACCTTCCAGGGCAAGAACAAGATTGTCGTCGATGGAACTCGTAACGAAAAAGGCAAGATTACCGGCCTGAAGTTCGATAGCGAGTTTGTTCCTCCTCCAGAAGAGCCACCGGCTGAAGAAGCCGTTGGAGTTGGAGTCGGAGACGATGACAACGGAAACGATGGTGGTGACGAGGGCGGAAACGACGGAGAAGAGTAGAATTGCCTTGCTCGATTTGAGTGTGGAAACACGGATGCTGTCGCCGGTAACAAGGTCGTGCATCCTCAAATCGGCTCTTAGACCGGCAACCACCGATCTCGGAAAAGTAACAACAAAAGCCTCAGCGTAACTCGCTGGGGCTTTTTTTTTCGGAAGCTCTTCTGCCCAAACAACACTTCTCGTATCACCGGCCACACATTCGGCTCGCGATCATACGTTCAACTTCTCGATCACATATTTCATCCACAAGCCACAAGTTCATCTCGACAAGCTACACGTTCATTGCGCTGATCACACGCCTCATCGCACCGGGCTCACTCTTCATCTCGCCAATCGCAAGTTGCAATGCGTTCATAACAAGTCGCAACGCAATGGTTAACAGGCAGGTGCGGCTCTTGACCACACGCTAAATATGCTCGCAAAATTTCGTCGCATCGCGACCGATCATGGATAGGCACGGGTTTTAACCCGTGCTATTCGCACAAGGAACGCTTCGTCGCATCGCGACCGATCATGGATAGGCACGGGTTTTAACCCGTGCTATTCAAACAGGAACGTTTCGTCGCGTTAGCGACTGATCAAAGATCAACGACCATTCGAAGATCAAATTGATCAAGCCCTCCTCCAAAACGTAACGCCAGTCGACAAGAGGAGTTACGCGGACTTGACCGGTTACGCGTAAATCAATATTTGACGAGTCGTCATGCCGCTGTTTGACATCGGCTTTTTTTTGGTCGAGAATCTGCCGGGACAGTAATTGAGCTTTTTACATTGGCATGACATGACGAAGCATACCCGATCAAGAACCGCGTTTAATAGAACGGCGTTTACTTTGGTTGAGTTGTTGGTCGTTATAGCCATCATTGGAATTTTGGTTGGCATGCTTCTCCCAGCCGTTCAAAATGTACGTGAAGCCGGCAGACGCACTTCTTGCGCCAACAAACTTCGTCAACTCACGCTGGCGATGCTCAACTACGAATCGGCAAATCAGCGGCTACCGCCAGGCTTCAAATTCCCTAGCCAAACCATGTGGTCAGGATTGATTCTGCCTCACATCGACCAAGCTGCGATGCGAGAATCCCTCAATCTCAATGGCCCTTGGACCGCGTTCACTGGTGCGTCGCAATCCAACCTTGATGCACTGGGATCGGAATTATCAATTTTTCAATGTCCTTCATCAGGCATTCCTCGAAGCCAGTTTGATCCATTTATTGGTGCCGAGCGCACACCTTGTTGTTATCTTGCCTGTGCAAGTGGGCTCAACAATCGAGAATCTGGCGCGGAACCTTGGGTCGGCATGAACAAGTATGAAGACTACCCGGCGTCGGACGGAATCTTTTATTTCAACAGCAAGACGGCAATGCGAGACATTCGCGACGGGCTTTCGACGACAGTCCTGTTGGGCGAGTCTCTCCCTGACCAAGAACTGTTTGGAATCGATTACTCTGGCAACAACCAGAAAGTCGATCATTGGTATATTGGATCGGGCGAATTCGCTGGCTACAACAGCCCTTGGCTATCGAGAGAGAACTCAGAATGCGTAGGATCAACTGCCTGTCCGCTCAACTCTTTGTTCATTCCAGACTCCCCAATCAACGACAAAGAGCTTTGCTTTGGAAGCGCACACCCTCAAGGTGCCAACCTAAGTTTCGCTGATGGGCACATTCAGTTCGTCAACGATGAAGTTGACGCCGATGTTCGCATGGCAATTGGTAGTCGGCGGGGTAACGAAACAGTTGGCACTATTGAGTAGTTCTTGAACCGCGGATTCGGAAACCTTGGTTTTTCCTAATCGCACGAATCACCAACCTGATCGGCTGAATCCAGACGAGCGTGAGCTGGAACTGCTACTTGAGCTTGAGCTCCTTGAACTTGACCGAGAGCTGGATCCGAAACTCGAACTTCTTGACGAACTTCTCGAAGAGTTTCCAAACGATAAACTTAAAGAACTTTGTCTCCGCCGACGTTTTTCGGCGGCGCGACGAGCAAGTTTCCGTCGATGTCGCGCCACTTGCCTTTGCGCCTTTTCAATCCCTTGCCGCGCGTTGTGAACCGCTGCTTTGCTGAATTCAATCGAACGTTCATAGCTGCCGCGCGCGAGAAGTCGCCTGGCCTGCTCAAGTTCATCGGATCCAGGCCGACCAACGACAACGATACTGTAACGTCCTCTCCAATTGGCAGCTTCGTAGACGGAGTTGGAGGCTTGGGCCAGCATATTGACCGCTTGCTGTGCCAATTCCAATTCTCTCCGCAATCGGCCACCCACCACACCTAGCCTCGAAGTGGTTTGAGTCGCTTCGCCGTTAACAGACTTCCAATTACCGTGAAGCTGTTTCAAACTCTTTTTTATCTCGCTCAACTCAAGATCCAACTCGGCTACGTCTTCCTGGCATTTCCCAATCATGCGGCTATCTGGAACGCCATCGTTCAGCGAAACCGAAACCAGTTTGTTGGCGGCCGATAACTCGGCCTCTGCTCCGACGACTGCGCGAGTCGCTTCATCGTGGGCACGCCGATCGGCTTTAAGTGCCGTCGCGAGATCATCCAAGTGACCATCGAATTCTCCAATCGAAATCGCGTCACCAAACGGGTCACGTTCGACTTTCGCATTGGCAAATGCTTCTCCAAATTTCGCGAGCCGACCAGCCAAATCCTTGTGTTGTTGTACTGTTGGATTCTGAGTTCGCCCATCATCAACTTCACTCTCAAGTGACGAAAGTCTTTCTGTTGTCGACTTTAATGTTCCAACATTCTCAGTCGCAAGTGCTTCAACTCTTTGACAATGCTCGTCGATCTCAATCAACATTTCGTCAAGAACTTCCAAGTCACCTCCAACTAGGTCGAGCGAGTTGGCAGCTTGCAACACGCGGCCTGAGTGGTGGTCAGTATTCAATTGAGCAATTGAAGCTTTGGAATGCTTGGCGAGTTCACGACAACCTTTGACGATGTCGTCGACGGTTGGATCGTTTTCTTCCGGCTCAAGATCATCCCAAGATCCAGCAACAAATTCATCGTCTCTCACAACGAGTGCAGAATCCGCATAGCGTGACCGGATGAGGTCGATAGATTTTTTCGCTTCAGGAATTCGCTTGTCTAACGCCACAAAATCCGAATTGCGTTTCGAAAACGTCGAGTCGAAATCTCTTAGTGCAACGAGAGAATTTTCAATCAACTGGCCTGCGTGATTCATTTCGATATCGAATTCTTCAAACGACTCCATCGCCGACTCAACTCCGCCGTAATCAAGCGAGGCCCTGGCGGCCAGCAATTGCTTATGAGCTTGATCCGCCTCTGCGTCAGGTTTATACCCTTCCTCATTCAACGCCTGCGAAGCTCCGACATTTAGCGCTTTCGAAATCTTATCTCGCGCGCTCAAAATTCGCTTTAATAGTTTCCCATGCTGCGGCATTAGCTCTTGATCAACTCTCTGACCCAACTCAAGTGTTCGCTCAACCCGTTGGACCATTCCCTTCATGTCATCATCAAAACTTATTGCCTGATTCATCATATCTGCATCGTTTGCATCGAGCACAATTTGATCCGCGCGAGTGCTAAGCTTCTCAATACGCTCTCCAATCCACCGCTTGTCGAATCGTAGTTTTTTCAATTCCTTCCCGGCATTATCCATTTTTGTCAAACCGTTTTCTCGGGCACGATCAATCGTTTTTGCGATACTCAAGCCCGTATCAATCTTTTGAACTCCGTCTGGCACAACCTCAAGGACGGCTTTGACTGGATCTGTGCTCGACATTGACTCAGCACGGTCACACAGTTTTTGTGCCGAGGGAATCAACGTTTCAAACAAGGCTGGAACTTTAAAAATCCGATCCAGTCGCGATGCCCGGGAAAGCTTCTTTTCCAACTTGGTTGTTTCTTCAATTTTCTGCTGTAGTTCGTCCACTTGTTTCTCAACTTCGGTAACGGAACTGTCAAAGGTGACCAAGTTCTCGATGGCATCGTTTTTCCGAAGATGAATTTCGGTAAAGAACTCATCGAACGACATCCATACTGATTCATCGACTACCCCACTCTCATTTCGTCTACCGGGCACGTGAAGCGTTTTACCGTTGAGATCATTGACACAATGTTCGTAGCGGGCTCCCGTGAACATGTTGGCTGCTTCGGCAATCGGATTTGATGGTTGAATCAACTCATGACAAAAGTCGACCACTCGATTGGCCTCGGAAGTCATCGCTTTCAAATCGCCAATTTGAGCATGCGTCGCGTTGCCCAAATGCAATGTCTCGCCTTCAAATTGTTTTTCAGCGAAAGAATCCGGCGTCCCAACAATTGTCTCGGATTCAGTGATGACCTCTTCAATTTTTGCCAGCTCAATCTCAACGGCTTTGCTCTGTTTAGCAAACAACGCATGAGCGCGACGCAGGGCAGGGCGACGGCGAATGTTCAGTAACCAAAGTAAACCAAGAAACGCAACGGCTAAACA
>CAYMFZ010000462.1:0-5033 GCA_964389585.1 uncultured Pirellulaceae bacterium
ATCCAAGACAAGCCAAAACAAAAAACGCCGTAGCGAAGTTCGCTACGGCGTTTCTATTTTACATCACTTCAAAATCCAGATTCAGCTTAGAAGCAGAACTCACTTCCGAAGTATAAACCGTGCATCAACAAGCTTCCGTTTGATTTGGCCGTAGTCAACTCACGGATGTTTGTGAAGTCAGCAGGAATCTGATCAACAGCCAGAGCAACTCCAGCGACACCCATGGCTCGGTAGCCAATGCGGGCACGTGCTTTTTGTGAGAACTGGTAGATCAAACCAAGGTCGATCTGTCCCATGAATGCAGCGTCGTCTTTAGTGTCTGAGTAATCCAACGCTGAGTAGCCAGTGTTGTCAATAATTTGCTGACGTGTTTCGATGCGGTTGTTAAAGATACCGGCACTTCCTGCGTGAGCAAGCTTGACACGATCCGTCAAACAAATCTCGTTACGTCCACCCAACTGAAAACCAGCCAGTGTGTTTTCGGCTTCAAGACGATATTCGATTGTTGATGGGTACGCAGCATTCGAAGAGTTGCTGACGTAGCGGAAGCTCTCGTCGAAAGTGAACAATCGGAATCCACCAAGCAATTCATAGTTACCTGTGCGTCCAGTGCGAGTCGTGTATTGACCGCCATTACGCAGCAGGTTGAATTCAAGGTTGTGGATATCGCTGTCACGATAGAACCGTGCAGAATCACCATCATCAAAGATATCTTGAACCGTTACACCTGAAGGTACGTGGGCTACGCCACCCAATCCAGTTGCGCCAGTCAAGTAAGTCGATGTTGCCGGACCAGCCAAAGTTGTGTCCGTCTCATCATCAACGCCCCAGTAGACGGCTTCCCAGCCAGAACCACCCGCTCCGCGGCTGGCAATAGAAGCACCTAGTCCGTTAAGACTTCCGTGACGAACGTCGTCAGAATAAAGGATATCGCCAGCACCATTTCGTGCCAGACGACGACCATCTTCGTAGTCACGACGCATTGAAAGACCAAACAGGCTTGCGACCATGTTTGAGTTTCCGCCACCGTTAGTCAAACCGTTGAGACGACCACCAAGTCCACCTGCGCGGCCACCAATCATGGCACCAGGTGTATAAACAGGTGTGTTGCATCCGCCATCGTAGCCTTGGTTGACATAGCTGTAATTTCCAGCCATTCCGCCGCCGACGTATCCGCCATTCATTCCGCCCCGAAGTCGACCACCGAATGCGCCAAGTCGGCCACCATTCATTGAGCCGCCGCAACCTCCGTTGCATCCGCCGCTACAACCGCAATCCGATTGAACCGCAACGGCTCCACCACAATTGCCAGTTGAACATCCGCCTGAAACAACGGTCCCGGTTCCATGACCGACTGCAACGCCCTGCTGAGCTGCCATGGCTGCTCCCGGTGGGGCAGGCACTGGCTGAGCCGGATTGTATCCGACTTGATTTCCCTCTGTACCGTATCCGGCACGAGATAGGATCGACTGATAAGATCCAATTTCCGCTGACTCATTCCACTGAGCATTGGCGGAGTTAGTGATCGTCGCTGTTGCGACAACCACCAAACAAGATAGCCAAAATCGTTTCACTACAAACTCCTTTTTGTATTGATCCCATGCCCAAAAACTTGGCGAGGTCAACGAAACAGTATGATGCCCGCGTGGTAAGTCCGAATTGGACTGATCTTCACAGCGAGCGAATTCACTACAACATCTGCTTCTGACATCGTCCGACAATTCGGAGTAATCGAAACGAAGTTTTCGTCAAATCCCCAAAAACCCGAACTAGCGTCCTGCTATTCGAAACGCACGGAACCTTCCACTTAATCGAAAACTGTTTCGCCGATTCACCAAGGCAGCCAATCCGCAAACTCAACCACTCGTCACCATCTTTTGCTGTCGTTTCAAACAGAAGCCGGCGAATTGAATCTGTCTCGCAAACTTTGCCCAATCCCTACAAGGACACGAAAGAGTTGGTTGTCGGAATACACCCAAACAGGCTGTGGCTACGGATCTCGAAAGGATTCACGGCAGAATCGGCAATCAGGTTTTGCAGAGTGACAGCAGTCGATTCGAATTGATCAGTTATTTGGCTACGACTGACGAAGTTGAATCGTGCTATGCATTCGACAACTTCTATGACCGCCATCGGATCCTGTGAAACCGTTATCGAGCGGATCTGTGTTGGTAGCGCATTCTCCGTTTCTCATTCTCCGTTTCTCATTATGAAGATTTGCACACAGTATTCGCAAACGAAGCTTATTCAAGCTTGAAAACAATTTTGAGATTTCTCTGAACTGTTTCTATTGACGGGCGTAAGTAAGGCAGTACGATGCTTCTTGTCGGGCCGCATTACAAATTTTTGGCTCGATTTTTTTATGCGCAAGCATACTGTAAGTTTTTATCTCCTCTTAGTCCTGATTCCATTGTTGAATCTTGGGCCTTCGCTGCATCGCCACTCCTGTTTTGGCTTGCACGGAAATTCCTGCTGCAGCATCGTCGACGACGTTGGTTCACATTGCTGTTGTGATCACCATTCGTCGTGCTCTGACACCTCGAATGGACAAAACGCACCACAGCTAAAGTCAGATTCTTCGCATTCAGACTGTCCGTTTTGCAGGTTTTTCACGAACTTCAATGTCGTTCAGGCACCAGTTGACCTAATCACCATTGGGTTTCGTTGTTGCGAAGTAACGCTTCATATTCCAGACGTCTGTGTCTGTGAAATCATCCCGGATCACGCTCGCGGGCCACCGCTTCTTTCTATCGTTGCAGCTTGAGTCGCGTTGCGCTTACTCCGCACTTATTTTGCGCTCATTTAGCTAAAGCACTGCGCCACGGGAACCGTGGCGTGGATCAACAAGCACCGTCTTAAACCGTTTTGTCGGCACGCAAATTTTCTGTCGTGTCGCCTCTTGCGCCATCGGTGCGCGCTTAACCAAACCTCTTGAACAAAACCGTGCAATCGTTGCACACACAATTAGATACGAAAGAAAAAATCATGAACACTCAAACAACATCAGACCGTAAGTCTCGGTTCCGAACCGCGTTTACCTTAGTTGAATTACTTGTTGTCATCGCCATCATCGGGATCCTGATCGGCATGCTATTGCCGGCGGTGCAGCAAGTTCGCGAAGCAGCGCGAAGAACTCAATGTGCAAACAGCATGCGTCAATTGGCATTGGCATCACACAATTACGAAAGTGCACACCGGCACTTTCCGACACCGGCGGCCGGATCTTTGGAAGGCTATTCTCTGATTGCACAAATTCTCCCGTTTGTAGAGCAAGCGAATTTGCAATCGCAGATAGATTTCAATCAGGACTTACTTCAAGGCCTGCCTTGGAATCCAGTCGTAAATCCGTTTTACGCGGACCTTGTAAGCCAACGCGTCTCAATCTTGGAATGCCCTAGTGACAGTGGGAACCCATTTCTGGACGAGAACGGAACGACTTGGGCCGGCTCGAATTACTTTGGAAATTCGGGAACAGCGACTGGCGTTTTATACGTAACTAGCCAGCCGACGGACGGCGTGTTTTGGCGAGGGTCAGAAGTCACGTTCGGTGAGCTAACCGATGGTTCATCGAACACGGCTTTATTGGCAGAGACTTTGTTTGGAATACGAGGCGATTCGACGACAGATTTGATCAATGCTCAAACGCAAATGGCACGAGTTAGTGGCGGTGCTCCCGGATCAATTTCTGCAGAAGACCTCGTCGCTCAAGCACCGACTCGATACGAAGGACGACGTGCGGGACAGTGGATTCGCAACCTCCCGTATCAGGGAATGATCAACGCTTTCTTTCAACCCAACTCACCTCAACCCGACGTGGCGTTTCATGGTGACAGCATGTCCGCAGCAAGAAGCAATCATCCCGGCGGTGTCAACGTGAGTCGCTGTGATGGAAGCACTGCTTTTGTTTCCAACAGTGTTGATTTGGAAACGTGGCGCAATCTGTTTGCTCGAAACGATGGCCAAGTCTTGGGGGAATTTTAATGAGTCATTCAAATTTCTACTGGGAACAGGCTTTTTCAATCTTCGATTGGATTTCATTTGATCTGCAAAAGTTATTGGCTTTCTCGGTTGCAATCACGTTGTCCGCGAGTGCCACAACTGTTGCTCAAGAGGCACAAGAGAGCAAGCCAAAAGAAGGTGTAGCTGATTCAACCTACTGGTCCAGCTTCTGCAATGGTGGCAACAGTCACGTTTCGGATGATGCTGCGTTTCCATTGACTTGGTCGCACAATATAGGGATCTCATGGGATGTCAATCTTCCCGGCTACGGTCAGTCTACGCCGCTTGTTATTGGCGACAAAATTTTGCTTACGGCTGTAGAAGGACCGGAAAAGGAAACCAATCTTGTCGTCTGCCTAACCCGCGAGACTGGCCAAGAGGTTTGGCGCACCAGCCAACCAAGCTCGCTTATGGGGCCCTCGAACTTTATGTATTCGCGTGCCGCACCGACTCCCGTGGCTGACGACGATCAAGCGATTGCCTTTTTTGAATCTGGCGATTTGATCGCAGTCGGGATCAGCGACGGTTCGAAGCGATGGGAACGTGACTTGAAAGTTGAAATCGGCGAACTCAAGAGCCGTCACGGGCTTGGTAGTTCGCTGACCCAAACGGATGATCTGTTTTTTATCAACCTTGAGCACGACGGACCATCGACGCTTATCGCAATCCAAAAATCGGATGGCAAGACACGATGGAAAACCGAACGACCATCAGGTAGTTCGTGGAGCTCGCCCGTCGTGATGCGACGCGGCGATAAGTATCAAGTAGTCGTGAGTTCGGCAGGAGAGGCAGCTGGCTACGACTCCGAAACTGGAAAAGAGATCTGGAAAGTCAGCGGTTTGGTTGGCAATTCCGTTCCGTCTCCGCTGGTCGATGGCGATCGAATCTTTCTGGGCGCAAGGAAACCAGAATTCGGATCTGTGGACGCGGCTGCGAAGAGCAATCTTTGCCTTGAGTTTCAAGAAGGTGAAGCTTCACCAAAGGTCGCATGGCGTAGCAAACGCTGTATCGCAGATTATTGCAGCCCTGTGATC
>CAYMFZ010000463.1:0-5029 GCA_964389585.1 uncultured Pirellulaceae bacterium
CTTAAGGAGCTGCTGTTCTTCTATCCTGGTTCAATCAAAAAGGCTTCGACAAGTCCGTTTGAGTTTGAACCCTTGGTGTCGCTTGGCAAACAATCAGGCTCAACGCCTTGGGACAAGCTGACGATGACGCCCGAGCAAAAAACGCAAACGCTTGATCCTCGAACCGGACGAATTTCAGTCCAAACTGAACCGGCTCGTAGTCAAATTACGATGGGCGACCTGATCGTGCTTAAACCTCAGCCAACGACCTATCTTGATGAGGATGATCATGTCGTGGCGGCACGAATTAAAGGGTCGGGCGACAAGAAGATTGATGTTGTCGTGATCGCGGATTGCGATTTCGTCACGGACCTTTATCACACCCAGCAAGAGGCGCTGGGTGAGAAGCTTGATAACCTCGCGTTGTTGCAAAACGCGATTGATATTCTTGCCGGCAACGAAGATTTTGTCGCGTTGCGAAATCGACGTGCGACGCCGCGGACTTTGGAAACGCTTGAGACAATGATCGAGCAGTTTCGCGCCGAAGCAGTCAAAGAACAGGAGTTGGCCGAGAAAGAAAAGGATGCGCAGTTAGAGGCCGAGCAATTGAAGCTTGACCTAGCGAACAAGGAGATTCAATCCAATGAGAATCTAGGGTTCTTTGAAAAGCTTCAACGGACTTCGCAAGAGGCTTCCGATGCTCAGCGTCGATTCGAGCTAAAGCAGAATCGGCTTGAGCGCGATCTTAAGCAGAAAATTGCCAAGATCGACACAAAGCAAAGCAAGTCGATTTCCTATAAAGAGAATTTAGCCAGGTACTTGTCAATTTTCGTCGCTCCGCTTCCGGCGTTGTTCCTTGGGATTGTCGTCCTTTGGTTCCGTAAGTTGAATGAAGAAAAGGGAATCGCTCCCGGGCGTCGCGTCAAGAAAGACTGATGACGTCGAGTTGCAGAGTTGATGTGAGTTTGATTTCAATCCACTTGAATGAATACGATGAACGAGTCTACAAAAACAATCGGTTTCGTTGCAGCGGCAACACTTATGGCGGCCACCGCGGTTGGTAGTCACTTTTTGAATCGTCCGACCAATTCGGCAGATTTTGAATTGGTAGGACAGCCGTTCTTTGAAGAATTCGACTCCGCAAGTCAGGCCCAATCGCTTGAAGTCGCGGCGGTCGATGCGGATTCCGCGCGACTTAAACGATTCAGCGTGAAAAAGGTTGATGGCCTGTGGCGGATCCCTTCACACAATGATTATCCGGCTGAGGCGGCCGCGCGTTTGGCAACAACCGCCACGTCGGTAATGGGAATCCGTCGAGATTCATTGGCTGGTCGTTTGAAAAACGAACACGAGCGTTTGGGTGTGATGGACCCTTTGAGTGAAGACATTGAGGATCCTGAATCAGTCGGTAAACGAATCACGATGCGCGACGCCGAAGATGAAGTCGTTGTCGATTTCATTATCGGCAAAGAAGCCGGTGACGTCGTACTTTCCGAAACTGACCGACCGTTCGGCAATGGAGGCAGCGCCAAATACTATTACGTCCGGCGTCCTGATGAACAACAGACTTACAAGGTCAAGCTCGATATCGACTTGTCGACGAAGTTCTCCGATTGGATCGATCCCGATTTATTGAGGATTGCACGCGGCGAAATCACCAAAGTTTCAATCGACAATTACAAGCTGGAAGAAGATCGTTCGAATCCCCTCGCGCGAACCAAAGCCCTATTCAAATCGCAGGGCGACAAGATTGAGCTTGCTCGCACGACGAGTACGGACGATTGGAAGTTGGCTGATTTGAATGCGGAAACCGAGGAGTTACAAACGGCTCCGATCAACAGCATGTTGGGTGTCGTTGACGAATTGAAAATCGCTGGTGTTCGGCCGAAGCTTAAGTACAAAGGGCATTTGTTGCTGACCTCGGATTTGAAGTTGAATTCGCAACCTGAGTTTGAGAAAAATCCGACTGAGTTTGGTCGGGAGATCAATCGATTGCAAAATCAACTCGACCAAAAGGGATTCAGTCTTGCCGGTTCCGCTAAAAAAATGGAGCTCGTGGCCAGCAACGGCGACTTGCACATTGGAACCGACAAAGGCGTGATTTATACGATGCACGTGGGTAAGGCGGTTGAGGGTTCCGAGGATGAAATTGAGATTGGAATGGAAAGTTCTGATTCCTCAGCATCTGAAACGGAGGCTGCTGATTCGAAATCATCTGATGGCAAAGAAGATCCTGAAACAAAAGAAGCGGACGCCAGCGACGCGTCTACTGAATCGAAAGAGGACAATGCAGACGATGGGAGCGAGGATAAGGTCGAAGAAGCCAAGAATCGGTATCTGATGATTCGAGTTTCGTTCGATCAATCTTTGATTCAGCCGCAACCCGACAAGCCAATTGAACCTGTGGCTCCGGTTGCTCCTGAAGGCTACGAGCCACCAAAACCAGAAACTGAGACTGAAGAAACTAAAACGGAAAAGGACGCAAAGCCTGATGCGGGTGAAGCAAATTCTGAGACGGGTGATGATGACGCACCCAAACCGCCACCGCAGGATGAGGCGAAGCCCGAGCGGAATCCAGAATTTGTCAAACACGACGAAGCACTCATTGCTTTCGAGCAACAGAAAATTGACTTCGAGTTGGCCAAGACTCAATTCGAAACCGATACCAAGGCGTTTGCGGAAAAAGTCGCCGAAGGGGAGGCTTTGGTGAAAGAGTTAAACGAGCGTTTCGGCGATTGGTATTACGTGATTACGGGCGACAATTTGAATACGCTTCAAACAACTCGCGCCGAATTGGTTAAGGAAAAAGAGAAACCGGCTTCTGAACGTGTCTTGCCTCCACGGCCTGATATTAAGTTTCCCGCTTTACCGTCAGAGAATCCAATCAAAGCCGAGCCGCCGTTGCCTGAAGCCGCGAAAGAGGTCGAAAATTCGACTCTTGAATCGGAGATGAAAAACAAAGCCGACACCGAAGTGGATGACGATAAAGACAGTGAGAATTCTGTCGAAGAGAATTCTGTCGAAGAGAATTCTGTCGAAAAGGAGAAATCCGAAGCCAAGGTAGAAGACGAGAACGAGAAAAAAGAGAAGTGAATGGTTTAGCTACTTTTGAGATGGCGTCGAGTGTTTCTGATTGAACCACTGCTAGAGCGTCGGCACCTTAAGATGCCGCGCCTCCGCCAGTTGCTAAAGCCAGCTCGTTCGAGCAGTCTGATTCGGTCGAGTTTTGGCTTCATCGATTGAGACGTGGTGATTTTTTGCAACGTCAGCATTGCGATGCTGCAAATGATCGACGAATCGGTTCGGTTTCACCGTTTGAATTTGGCACTTTCCTTTAGATTTTTTCAGAAATTGCGTCCGAGACCAAAGGCTGACGTAGAGTTGGTTGACCCAACTTTTTACGGACAATCCGTTCGGATTGCAAAACATGAATTGCCGAGAATTAGCTGAAAAAATTGAGCTGCATAACCCAGACGCTGATGCGCTCGATGTGGCTCGCATGTGCACGCTGATTTGCAGTGCAATTCCTGATCGAGACGTTTTGAGAGACGATGAAAAGTTCCTTGAGATTTGGGACGAAGTCAATCTTCGTCTCCAAGCGGCGACCGACCAACATGCGGCGGTGACTGAGGAACTTGAGCAGTTGACGAGCTCGGATCCTTACGACTTCACCGCGGGCCAAGTCTGGGTTTTGATTCGGTCGATCAAAGTTCAGAACCAACTTCTTCGCTTGTACGTTGGCGATCCATCACTCGAAATGGGATAACCCGTTCGACACGCTCTTTGTGTTTGAGTGCGCTTCTTTTTAAGCCACTGAGCGTCCTTCGCGTCGCCGACCGCTTAAGTAAATCAATCGGGCTGCTCACGAGCTTGCCCTATCTCCTCTTCTGCAACGTGACGATGTTCACAGATCAAGCTGATTGTAGAAATTGCGGTTGCCAAAACGATCAATTCTTTCAATATATCCGTAAGAGAAATGGCGATTGTGCGTCAATAAGATGTCGGGGCCTCGTGAGAAGGAACCGAAGTTCCATTCAAACTACTGGGAAAAGATGACAAAGAATATTGCGTTGTTGTTGGGTTTTGGAATGCTTGGATTGGTCGTGAGTGTGGGTTGTGATAATCCCCCGACTGCCGAGAAGGTTGAGCCAAACACAAAAGTCGAGAAGACAGAGTCAGCCGATGCTCAACATCATGCTTTGACATTGACTACCGAGAATTTCGATTCAAGTGTCCTTGAAAGCGACCAATTGGTGTTGGTCGATTTCTGGGCGACGTGGTGTCCGCCTTGTGTAGCAATCGCTCCAGACATCGAAGAGTTGGCTAAGGACTATGAGGGTAAGCTTGTCGTTGGCAAGGTCGATGTTGATTCGAATAAGGACCTCGCAATGGAATACGACGTGACCGCCATCCCACACTTGATGTTTGTTAAGAATGGCGAAGTCGTAAAGATTGCCAAGGGCCGAACGGCAAAAGCTTTGAAGGCGGAAGCGGACGAACTCATGGCTGAGTGAAGTTGATCAAAACGAGTCTGGCGATAAAAAATCCAGATTGAAAGTCAAAAACACAGGTCGGCAGCTTTGCGTTGAGTGCGGTAACTTTCGCGGCTTCAAGGGACAGGCATCATCGCCTGTCCTTTTTTCTGCGCTGATCTCTGTTGTCAGTTTTAGTGAGCCGTGACGCGTAAGCGGCCGGGCGCGTAACCACGGGTCCAGCCCAACAAGTGTTTTGTACAAGTGTTTTGTTTGCTGTTTGTTCCGGCCCGTGGCCTTACGGCCATCGGCTCACTATCTCTTGATCTGTTGGCGTGAATGGTTAGTCAGACTTGTATTTCATATTTGTGAGCCGTGACGCGTAAGCGGCCGGGCGCGTGAGCCTCTGGCCAGCCCAATAAGTGTTTTGTTTTGCTGGTTGTTCCGGCCCGTGGCCTTACGGCCATCGGCTCACTATCTCTTGGTCCGTTGGGGTTATTGGTTGGTCAGACTCGAATTTCACATTTGTGAGCCGTGACGCGTAAGCGGCCGGGCGCGTGAGCCTCTGGCCAGCCCAA
>CAYMFZ010000464.1:0-5012 GCA_964389585.1 uncultured Pirellulaceae bacterium
ACTTGTACGCTTATTTGAAAAAGCTATGACGTTCGGTGCCTGGTAAGCGAATTCCTTTAGCGTTTGTAGTGTTCGCATTTATGCGGTTTGGGCTTCTACGGCGGTTAGATGTTTGGCATCGCTTGATTGGCACGGTACGTTCTTTTGAAGTGTGTTGGTCTCTTGGCACGGCCAACCCGATAAATCGGGTTACAACGAACGGTGTGTACTGAACGGCATGTGACTGAACGTTGTGTATTGAACGGTGTTGAATGATCGGTCTGATTAATCGCCTTCGGCCAAACTCATCTCACCTGTGTGTCCGCTTGAAGTAGCCTGGTTTCCGCTTTGGAAAAGTGGAAGAAAAGAGGACGCAAGCAAAAGGTAGAGTCCGATCAAGACCATCAGACTACCGACTGATCCAACAAACGTTCTCGCCTTGGAACGGCCTTTGGCCTCTTCGATCACTCTGGCGATCTTCATTTGTAGACACCAGCCTTGATCAAGGATCGACGAGTAAATCATCATCCCGCCAAGCGAGATTGCCACGGTTGCCACAAAAAGGTCACGTATTTCCATTGTTGTTACTTTCACGCCGGCGATTGAACTTCGCGCCAGTTGCTTAAACTCGCGGGAACCGATTCGGTTTTGGCCGCATCTCCAATATAATAGAGTCCGGCGGTTTGAAGGAAATGAAGTTCTTACATTTTGCCGTTCAATTGCTCGCCACGTTATCTAATTGCCTCTTCAATTCCATGCAAGTTCTGCTGTCTAGCCCGAAACGAGATCGTCAACGATCTAAACCGTGCAGGTCTTTGCGTTCGCCGAGATCGCAAATCTCTGGGCTATTGGTTGGCATTCTTTTGATTGCATTTCAGTCCATCACTGCGTTCGCGCAAGAGATGCCGTCCACACCGCTTGAAGCCATCGTTTGGCTCGAGGAAGAGCGAAATACAGTTGTCAAGAATGAGCGAGGCGAAGTCACCAAGATTGTGATTGATTATGTGCCTGACATTTTTGTGCTGGGCGACTTGGATATCTTTTCTAAGCTCGAAATTTTGGAGATCAACTACACGGGGCAGTTTTACGATCGACACATGTCGGGCATTGCGCGTCTAACTTCGTTGAAAAAGTTTGAAGTCGACTATTGCGAAGAGATTTCTGAAGCGAGTTTGTCGGTGCTTCGCTATTTGCCTAATTTAGAGGAGGTGGTGCTTCAAAATTGCGAAGCGGTTTATTCCCTCAAGCCTCTGAGCGATTGTCGGAACCTCAAAAAGATTGACATATCGAGCAACGACCATCTCGATTTCAATGCTTTGAAAAGTCTTCATGTGCTGCCCAAACTCGAAACGTTGGTGCTAAGCGAGAATTCTTCACTTGAAGACAAGCACCTGAGGTGGCTGGCGGGAATGGCAAACTTGCGAGAGGTTCGGTTGAGCAATTGCGAATTGCTAACAGACGAGGCATTCGAGTATTTCAAACAAATGCCCAAGCTGCGATTGCTGGACCTTTCTTACAATACCAAGCTCACTGGCGAATCGCTGGATTTGCTCAACGGAGAATCGTTGGAAGAGCTCTATCTCAATGATTGTTCGTTGTCGGATGAAGTGCTTGCCAAGCTTTCGCACCTGACGAAATTGAAGAAAGTCAGGTTCGACGACAATCAAAAAATCAAAGGTGACGGGTTGTCGGTAATCGAGAACTTCAAGGAACTGGAAGAGCTTTCGCTTGACGGCTTCGACGTTGCGAACTCGCAGCTTCAATTGTTGGACGGGATCAAGACACTGAAAAAGGTCAGCCTCAATGGGTGTCGACGCGTGTCAGGCTTGGGGCTTTCCGCGTTCGCACAATCTAGTGGGCTTGAGCAGTTGGATCTGGGAAGTTGCCGGCGAATCGATGACGAAGACTTGGCCCAGATTTGCAAATTCAAGAGCCTCAAGGTGCTTGGGTTGAAGGGCACGAAGGTCAAGCCGGAAGGGTTGAAGCAGCTATTGAATCTAAACAAGCTCGAAACTTTGGATCTGTCGAAGTGCAACTGGGTGGATGATCAAGCAATCGAAACGGTCGCCAAACTACCCTCGTTGAAGCGGCTGACTCTTAATCGAGTGCCCAGACTGACAGACGAATCGCTGAAGCATTTGAGCAAGGCAAAAAAAATGATTTGGCTTGGCATCGATGACAGTCGAGAAATCACGACCGATGGATTTGCGTCCTGGTCGGATGACGTTCCGCTAGAGGGCCTGAGACTCAAGAATATCGCAAAGCTTACGCCGAAGGGCATGAAGAACATTGCACGGTTTAAGCGATTGACCGAGTTGGAGATTATTCAAGACAAAATTTCTAACGAACAGTTAGAAGCGTTGCATGACGCCCCGGAGATTATAACTCTAAATATTGAATGTGATGACATTGACTACGACGCTCTCCAGCAGTTGCAAAGCACGCTACCCAATTTTGATGACGGCTATTAGTCGAATTTTGTTCCGAACATCGCCAAAAAAAATGGGCTTCAAGCAACGCTTGAAGCCCATTTGAGTTTTTGATTTTGCTGTTTGTTCGAATGCTTTCGAACTTCTAACGAGTGGTTCGTCAGACCTGAGGTGCATAGTTGTGAGCCGCGACGCGTAAGCGGCCGGGTGCGTAACCCTTGGGAACTCACGTCCCATCGGCTCACAGTGCGAGCTGGTCAAGTCAGCGTTGAGAGTCCACTAGTTACAACCGCAGCCACATGGCGAGGGTGCATCACAGCAAGATTTAGAGGCGAGTCGAGCCTTCAATCCGTTGACGCGATCTGAGAGCTTTCCAAGGCAACTCTTCTTGCAAGGATCAACTGCAACGTCGATCAAAGCAGGACGCTTACGAGTCACGCACTTCTTGACGCGGACAAGTTTCCGTTTTGTACATCCGCACTCATCCGTTACGCAAGCAAACTTAAGTCGGCAAACTTCTTTTTGGTGATCGACAAGAACAAGCTTCTTGCGAGTCTTGACACAAGCTGGAGCTGGCTCGCAGCATCCACAATCTTGAGCGTTGCTTACCATTGGAACGCACAAAGCAATACACATCACGGCTGGAAAAATAAACTTAAACATAGGTACCTCTTCTATCTTGGTTTCAGTGGGCAAAAAACGCCAATAGCGCTGATGCGCTCTGCATTTTCAGGATAACTCACTGATCCCAATGGTCGGGAAAAGCTCGCGAGAATCGAAGACGTTGATCAATTTGGACTGACAATACGTTTTACGATCCGTTCAACCGGAACAACCTGAACGAAATCAGGACTCTCAATTAAGCTCGCTTTCCACACTTCATTCCTTTTTTCGCAAGCGTATCTCGGCGACGACCGGAAAGTGATCCGATGGAAATTTGCCTTCAAACGAGGTGCGATCAATCGTAGCGGCAATGACTTCTACGTTTCGCGAGGTTGCGATCCAATCAATTCGCGGTCCGGTCTGTGTCCCTTTAAAACCATTGAATGTGCCGTCGTTTTCACCCGCCTGCTGGTTTGTCGCAACGAAAGTATCCACAACGGGCGACTGTTTGATGATGCTCGAATTATGATCATCACCAAACAAAGCCTCGTATGGGTTGGTTTTGACGCCAGCGTTGAAGTCTCCAGTGATAACGACTTGGGATCCATCGGGTAACTGAGAAGTGAAATTGCGAATCAGTTTCGCGCTTTCAGTTCTGGCTGTAGCACCGCGATGATCAAAATGTGTATTGATCAAATAGAATGATTGTTCGTTCGATCGGTCCCAAAGCTTCAGCCACGTAGCCATCCGCGGCAATGACGAATCCCAGCTTTTTGAGCCAGGCTGATCAGGCGTTTCACTCAACCAAAAATGTCCTTCCACAAGCTTGTCAAAGCGCGATGTTCGAAAAAAGATCCCGCAGTGTTCGCCCTTGCCGTCTTTTTGTCTTGAGCGCCCGACGTAAGTGAAATCTGGTAGCTTCTCACCCAGGTAGGCAGCTTGAAAGTCAAAAGTCTCTTGTGTTCCCACAAAGTCAGGTTTGTAGCTGGCGATCGTTTTGACCACGAAGTCCTTACGCTTGTCCCAATGATTTTCCCCGTCTTGGGCAACACCCAATCGAATATTGAAGCTCATCGCGCGAAGCGTTGTTGAATTCTCTTGGGTGAAACAAACTGTTGATGAAGCCAGTGAGCAAATTAGAAGAACGATGATCTTGAAATGCGAGAGTTGAAGACTCATTCGGGACCCCATGACGATGGATTGCAAACAAAAAAACGCCGGTCGAAATTCGACCGGCGTTCTATTTGAATCCATCATTCTTGTCACGTCAAAAGAACACGTGACAAGTTTGAGGCTGATGGGACGAGCCTCTTATGTAATCGCGTAGGCTGAATCGGATAGTCGACAACGGATTGTCGAATGGTTTGCGATCCAGCCGACAACGGTTTAATACATGTCGTGATCGTGACCGTGGTCATGACCTTTGCTGTCCTTTGGCTTTTCAGCGATCAAGGCGTCGCTCGTTAGCAAGAGAACAGAAACACTCGCAGCGTTTGAAAGTGCAGTTTGCGTGACCTTTGCAGGATCAATAACGCCTGACTTAACAAGGTCTTCGTAAACGTCAGTCAAAGCGTTGTAGCCAAAGTTTGACTTGCCGCCGAGAACTTTTTCACAAACGATTCCGCCGTCTTGGCCAGCGTTCGAGGCAATCATGTTCAGTGGAGCACGACAGGCCTTAACAACGATGTTGTAACCAGTTACTTCGTCATCGCTCATGTCTTTGGCCGGAGTGACTTGGCTTGAGGCACGAAGAAGTGCAACGCCGCCGCCAGGAAGAATTCCAGATTCGACAGCCGCACGAGTCGCGTGCAAAGCATCTTCGACGCGGGCTTTCTTCTCTTTCATTTCGCTTTCAGTTGCGGCACCAACGTTTACTTTGGCAACGCCACCAGCAAGCTTCGCAAGTCGCTCTTCCAGCTTCTCGCGATCGTAATCGCTTGAAGTGTTTTCGATTTCACGACGGATCTGGTCGATACGGCCTTTGATTTCAGCGCTCTTGCC
>CAYMFZ010000465.1:0-4998 GCA_964389585.1 uncultured Pirellulaceae bacterium
GTTGAGTCATTGCTGAAATTGGGTTGCATACAAAGAATGAGTCCAAGCTTCTTGGCCCGCTTCGCCATCTCAAACGAGATTAACTGAGCGTGTTCGATTCGAACCTGCGAAGCTGATTGGATTGCTGACCCCGATGATTCAAGCGCGGAGATGACTTGTTCGATCGCTCGATCACCGATTGCATGTACGGCCAATGATTTTCGCGTCGCAAAACAAGACCTGACCGTGTCAAGAAGCGCTTGGTCTGAGTAAATCAACATGCCAAAATTTGGCTTGGACAATTCGTAGGATTTATCTGCGTAGGTAAAAAAAGGCCGTTTCAACGCAGCAGTTCGAGAGCCAATCGCTCCATCGGTAAATAGCTTCAAGCCGTGAACGTGTGATCTTGCTTCGGAAGAAAGCGATTCGAATGTGTCGGGTGCAGCCCAGAAACGTGTCCGTTCCAGCAGGTCAGCCTGCTTGAATAATTCGATTTCATTCTCATCGACCAGCAACATCTCTTCGACGTAGTAGACACCTTGCTCCAACATCGCATCGTAAAAAGCTTGCAGGGATTCGACTGAAGCGTAAAGATTCGCAAACCAATTCAAGACGGTTCGCAGATTTTTCTCGTACCAGTCTCGGTCGTCAAGGTTCTTGATCACATCGCCGTAGCGCTCGCGCAAAATCTGTTTTCCGGCTTGATTGATCACCAGCGAATGAAGCGAAACGTTGAAGATTGCCACCGGGGGTAACGCTTCAAGTTCAGTTTGGTCCCATTGAAAACGATTGCTTCGCCAACCGTGGGCAACAGTTAACGCTTGCTTTGAATCGGCAAATGAATGTTGGAGACGCTCGATTGCTTCGGTTTTCGAAGTAGCCGATTCCAACGATAGGGCTTGGCCGAAAGCGGAATAGAAAAGCGGATGAGAGTGGTGGTCTTTGAGAAACGGAATGTGAATTGTTTTCGTCATTCAAATTAACCATGAAGTGGGTTGAGCCATAAATCGAATTGAGTTCAAACTCAAATGAACGTCATCGATAGTCGTTGATTGCTCCGCAATCATAACGAAATCACCATTCAATTGGCCAACTTCCTTTGGCTAAAACAGGCTAAAACTGAATCAAACGGAACGCTCAGAAAATGGAGCGGTGAGAAACCTGAGGCAATGGACTCGTCGAAGATTTTGCGTTCAAGATTACGTGCCCAAAGTTTTCAGAGCTACGGAAGAGCCGAGAGTCGAGAGTCGAGTCTTGAGCGAAGACTTTGAGTTGGCTTGATGGTTAATCTTCAGGTGACTTACGTTTTGACCACGGAGTGATCAACGACTATCATTTGGTTTCAAATAACCAACTTCACTGGCACGAAATGCACTTTCTTGTTACCGAAAGTATGCGATCGAATCTAAGCTGCTTTTTCTTAAATTGCTTTTTCTTAAGTTGCTTTTTCCAAAACCCTCAGCGATACCGAAACAACCAAGTCTTTGACTTTCTCTTTGTAAGTCGCCATGTGGGGTGCTGCCAGGTGAGCATGAAGCGCTTCCACTGATTCCCATTTCTCAATCACCGTGACCGAGTCAGGATCTTTCTCCTGAACTTCGATACCTGATTCAACATCAACGGCGGGGAAATACTCATGGCAACCATCTTCCGCCAAAACGGCGGGCACGTTGTCATTGAAATGCTGAAGGAATTCGGCGCGAACACCGGGTTGGAGTTTTATCGTGGCAAGAACGCTGATCATAGGAATTCCAAATGCGTTTGGTTGTTGGTGAACTCAAACGAATAATCGTATCCTATTTCAATTTGGAATTCATCCGCATGTGAAGATGCGGTGCGCGATTCGGTGGAGCACGATCATTAGCGCGTAGCACGATACAAAGCATGATGTACTCCAATCCGGCAGTTGACGGTTCGTCAGCGAAAATTGAATTCGAGAGTATGTTGGCGTAATCGCTTACGCATCCCAACACCTGTAAACAAGGTGACAGTTTCGATTCAAATAGGTTCACGAAGTTCTTTGATGCTGTGCCCAATGTTGAACTGCCTAGTGTAGAACAGTTGTCCCAACTGTTCCTCCAATCGAAGACTTCCGGTGAGTTGGCCGAGGAACGGTTGAGGGCAACCGTTCTACACTGCAAATCCAACGATCTTTGATTCAAAAGTTGCTTCGGCTTGAATGTCGCAACAAACAGCTTTCTAATGGCAAAACGCCTGTTTTATTGAAAGCAATTAATGCAAATCACGCTGGAACACAACGGTTTGAAATACTTGGCCGAAACAAGCCAAGCCAAGTCCATCGCGATCAAACTCGATTTTGAAGGCCCTCAGCCAAATCATTTTGGCACGGATAAAGCGTCGACCAGGGTGTTGAAGTTGGGTGAGTTCACAGGCGATACGAAGCAAGGTGGGAGCTGCAATGTTGATGCGCTGAGAATGATTCCGCACTGCAATGGCACCCACACCGAAACCGTCAGCCACATCGTTAATGAAGATATTTGGATCGGGCATGCGGCGATGGACGTGTTGGTCGTTGCCGCCTTGATCACGATCAAACCTGTACCCGCTAAAACTGTGATTGGCTTGGCGAACGCCGATACCTACCGCCCTCCCCTGTCGCCTGATGATTTGATCATCACGAGAGGGATGCTGGAAAACGCTTTTTCAAAAACTGATGTCGTAAAAACTAAACCTGCTGCCTTAATCATTCGAACGCAACCAAACACTGCCGACAAATGTGCTCGAGCTTATACCGCTGAGAACTCTCCACCGTTTTTGACGGTCGACGCGATGGAGTTGGTCAACGAAATTGGGGTTCGACATTTGCTTGTCGACTTTCCTTCGGTTGACCGAATGTACGATGACGGCTTGCTGACCAATCATCACATATTTTGGAACGTCAAGGAAGATTCGCATGAGCTTTCAGGCGAAAGCTGGCAAGACAAAACGATCACAGAGATGGTTTTTGTCGAAGACGAAATTACAGACGGAGTTTGCGTGCTTAACATTCAAGTTCCAGCTTTTTGCAGTGATGCAGCGCCTTCGCGGCCGGTTATTCTCCCTGCCAAGCTCAAATAATCCTGAAGCATTCAATTCAAAAGCACGATCTAACGACCGACTGACTTGGCCAATGACTGACGAACCGACATCGCTCGAAGCCGCACGGAAACTTGACGAAACGGATCCGCTTCGACGTTTCCGCGACGAGTTTTGCCTTCCACACAACGACGGGAAAACGGATCTCTATTTCGTTGGTAACTCTTTGGGGCTTTTGCCTAAACGGACTGCCGGATTTGTTCAAGAAGAACTCGATCGCTGGGGCGAGTTGGGTGTCAGAGGGCATTTTACAGGCAAGCCAAACTGGATGGCGTACCATGAGGCATTGGCAGCTCCGATGGCAGAAATTGTCGGAGGGCAAACAAACGAAGTCGTCACGATGAATACGCTGACGGTCAATCTGCATCTGATGATGGCGACTTTTTATCAACCGACCGACAAGCGGAACCAGATCTTAATCGAACAACACGCTTTTCCCTCGGACAAGAATGCCGTTGAGTCACAAATCAGGCTGCATGGACACCGACCAGAAGAATCGTTGATCGAAGTCGCTCCCGCCAACGGCGAGCTGTTAACAACGGATTCGATTTGCGAAACGATTGAATCCAATCGCGAAACGCTGGCTTTGGTTTTGTTACCTGGCGTTCAGTACTACACCGGCCAAGTTCTCGACATCGCAGCGATCACCAAGTTCGCCCATGAGCACGGCGTGACGATCGGTTGGGATCTTGCCCATGCTGCAGGCAATGTCGAAATGAAACTTCACGATTGGGATGTCGATTTCGCGTGTTGGTGTTCCTACAAGTACCTCAACTCAGGCCCCGGCTCGCTGGCTGGCTGTTTTATTCACGAACGACATGCGACCAATACGGAGCTGAATCGACTCGCCGGTTGGTGGGGGCACGACAAGAAAACACGATTTAAAATGTCGGGTGAGTTCGAAGCGATTGCGACGGCAGAAGGCTGGCAAGTCAGTAACCCTCCGATCCTTTCGCTGGCCGCGATTCGGGCGTCCTTGGAAGTCTTTCAAGAAGCGGGTGGCATGGGGGTGTTGAATCGTAAATCAAAAAAACAAAGTGCGTTCTTCCGAGAATGCTTGTCAAATCGGTTAGGTGATCAAGTCCAAGCCATTACTCCGCTTGATGTTTCCGGTTGTCAGTTGTCTCTTGAAGTTAAACTTGACGGCGTTAAAGGCAAGTCCGTTTATGAAGAGCTCGAATCGAATGGTGTTCGAACTGATTGGCGTGAACCGAATGTGATCCGCGCCGCACCCACTCCGCTTTACAATACTTTTGAAGAGATTTGGCAGTTCGTTGATTCGTTGCATGAATGTTTGAGGACTTCATAGTCATGAAGTCGAACGTCATTACACCTTCGCTCCGCATCAGGTCTGACGCTATTTCACGGAGTGAAATGCCACAATAGTGGCCGTTCACTCCGTGAACGAGCGCCAGCCCTTAGCGCAGCGACAGGTTAGTGTTTTGACGATTCTTAAATTGAAGATTGAAGATTCTCAAATTGAAGCTTGAAGATAGAAGATGAAAAATTTGTCGAGGCAAAGTTGAAACGTTCGAAACACATAACGATCGCCGGAGCCGGACTGGTCGGTTCGCTTCTTTCCGTTTTGCTCGGCAAGCGGGGCTACGAAGTCACGATTCTTGAGCGTCGGCCTGACTTGCGTGGCGTCGAAGCCGATAGCGGGCGCTCGATCAACCTTGCCCTTTCGTCTCGCGGAATTCATGCACTAAAACTTGCAGGTCTGATGGATGAAGTTGAGAAACTTCTGATCCCAATGCGCGGTAGAATGTTGCATCTTAGTGACGGAAGCCAATCGCTTTCCCCTTACGGACAAAAACCGAATGAAGTCATCTACTCCGTTTCCAGGCGGGATCTTAATCATCTTATGATGACCGCCGCCGAGGAAGCCGAGCCGGTCAACGTGGTTTTCGATCAGAAACTGGA
>CAYMFZ010000466.1:0-4993 GCA_964389585.1 uncultured Pirellulaceae bacterium
TGAGCCACTTTGGGATTGTCGCGATCGGCAGCCATCAAATATTGCACCAGGTCGTTTGAGCCAACAGAGACAAAATCTACGAGGTCGATCATGGTACTAATCGAAACGGCAGCAGCGGGAACTTCCAGCATCATTCCGACCGGAACTTCTTTGGTTTTGATGCCTTGGGCGTTTAGCGTTTTATAAGCTCTTCTCACCATGCTGCGAAGTTTTCGAATCTCCTCAACGGTAGTCACCATTGGGAACATCACGCGGACGGTGCCTTGCGGAAATTCACTTGCCGCGCGCACGATGGCACGGATTTGTGTATTGAAAAATTCAGGATGCTCGAACGACAATCGAATACTACGCCAGCCCATGAAAGGATTGGCTTCGTGGTGGTCGTGCCCTAGATAGGCAACGGTTTTGTCACCTCCAATATCAAGCGTTCGAATCGTGACGTTGTGATTGGGGCTGGACGCAACGATTTCGCGATACGTTTCGTACTGCTCGTCTTCGTCAGGAACGCTCGAATGCGTCAGGTACAAATATTCAGTTCGGTAGAGTCCGATTCCCGAAGCACCCATCGCCGACGCTGCCTTCGCGTCAGCCACGCCGTTGATGTTGCCTTGAAGTCGAAGCTCCGTTCCGTCCGATGTTGAGGCCGGCAAATCACGGTTGGTGGCAAGTTTATCTTTGAGATCGAAAAACTCGCGTTCAAGTTTCTTAAACGCCTTCAACGTTTCTGAATTGGGATTAATCTCAACATGGCCGTCACGACCATCAACGACAATCGTGTCGCCGGTTTTGACTTTGCTTGCGATTCCGCGAACACCCGAGACTGCTGGAATTCCACGTGACCGAGCGACAATCGCGGCGTGACTGGTCTGGCTTCCTTTTTGAGTGACGATGCCGTGGACATCCATGTCACCTAATGCGACGACCTGCGAAGGAAGCAGCTCATCCGCGACCACAATAAGTGGACCAACAATCGAACCTGTTTCTGGTTTAAGTGCATCACTAAGGTGACTGCTCAGCCGAATGATCACATCTTGAACATCGTTGAGTCGTTCTTGGAGATACGCATCGTTGGTGCGTGCGAAGAGGGTGGTGTACTCGCCCAGCAAACGGTGAAGGGCCGCCGCCGATGTCATTTTGTCGTCGACGATCCAATTGCGGATCTTCTTGGTGAATGCCTTGTCGCGAAGAATGGTCTGGTGGACGGCAAAGATGGAGGCTTCTTCGTGGCCGACTTGCGCTTCGACCTTCCGCTCCAAGGCACGAAGATCCGCACCGGCTTTGTCACGAGCGGTCTCATAGTTTGCCAGTTCGGCGGTAATTTCGGAGTCTTCGAGGCGCTTGGTGTCCGGATTTACGAAAATCTGGTGGATCACATAAGCAGTCCCAATCGCGACTCCTGGTGAGACAGCTATTCCACGTCGCATAACCAGATTTTACCAGAATCAAGCCGCCTTTGATACGGATATCCAAAGCCCCCAAAGCCTCTGGAGCGTCGACGAACAGCCCAGAAAGGCCATGCAAGGTTGGAATCGAGGACTTGAACGAACCATGAAGCAAAGGTGCTTTCCGAGGATACGTTCCCAAGATTCGTCGCCAGAGTTTTGCGGCAGCGAACGCATTCTTTTCCATAGTCTTGGCCATAATTTGACTAGTGAAATTGGCTGTTCTACGGTTCATCTGTTGTTGAGGCAAAACATCCATTTTGTTACATTTGGGTGGATCGCGAAGGCATCATCGGGATGTCAAACTTCCAAAACACTCGGTACATCCAAAATGCGTTTTTCCCAGCTCGACAGAATTATTGCGCTGGAGAAAGGTAAATCGATCACCGCAGTTAAATGCCTTTCGCTATCCGAAGAGTATTTGCAAGATCACTTCCCTCGATTCCCTGTGATGCCAGGAGTTTTGATGCTTGAATCGCTGTTCCAAGCGAGCATGTGGCTGGTGCGTGCCACCAATGATTTTAAGCACTCAAGCGTCGTGCTTCGCGAAACCAAGAGTTTAAAGTTTCAGGGGTTTGTGCAGCCTGGTGATTCGTTGGTGGTTGTTGCACAGATCAAAAAAATTCAAGATTCGATTGTCAATTTGAAAGTTACTGGGACCGTCAACGACAAGCCTGCAACCAGCGGACGCTTGGTTGTTGACACTTTCAATCTGGCAGAACGTGAAGAAGTCGATTCAGCCATCGACAGTTATATGAACCATAAATTCCGCTTGAACTTTCGGCGGCTTTGCAATCAACTGGACGATCAAAACTTGTCAGACCTTCGACAGGAACCGTTGATCTAACGACAACTGATTCACATCGAGGCGAGCACAAGTTCGCCATACAATAAATCACAATCCTATAGCAGTTCACACGCAGTTTTAACGGAGAGAGTTTCGAATGCCCGTAAACACAGAGGTGTTTGGTAAAGTCAAAGAAGCCTTGATGGATGCACTTGGCGTCGATGAAGAAGAAGTGACTGAAGAAGCAACCATGGTTGGCGATCTTGGCGCGGAGTCCATCGACTTTCTCGACATTGTCTTCAAGCTGGAAAAAGCGTTTGACATTTCGATTCCAAGGGATGAATTGTTCCCCGATGATATCTTGACCAACGCCGAGTACATCAGCGACGGGAAGGTCACTCCAGAGGGATTGGAAAAGTTGAAAGAGCGGATGCCTTTCGCCGATCTCACCAAATTCGAATCCAATCCATTGGTTCAAGATTTCGGCAACTTGCTGACCGTCAAAGATCTTTGCAAGTACGTCGAGACAAAGATTAGCTAGTTGGTGTCGTTTACTGATCAGTCGTTTGCCTAAGCCAATCGAACTGAACAACGATCTCACACCATCACGATTTCAAAGGTCCAGGAGCGAACGTCGTTCCGTGGGCCTTCATTTTTCCCTGTCGGATTTGGATAACAAACAATGCGTTGGTTTTGGATTGATCGATTCACGGAATTCGTAAGTGGCGAATCGGCTGTTGCCGTAAAAAGTGTCAGCCTCAGCGAAGAAGCCGTGGATGAATACGCTCCCGGGCGAACGCATTGCCCTACGTCCGTGATCATCGAAGGACTCGCTCAGACTGGCGGGTTGTTGGTCGGACAGATGAGCGACTTTATTGATCGCGTCGTCCTCGCCAAAATCACTTTCAGCAAGTTTTACTTCGAAGCCTACCCTGGTGACACATTGACTTATCGTGTGTCGATTCAAAACCAGGAAGGCATCGGCGCGATGGTCAAGGGAACTTCGCATATCGGTGACAAGCTTCACGGGGAAATCGAATTGATGTTCGCCAGTCTCGACGATGAACGCTTCGAAAACGTCGAACTGTTTGAGCCGGCGCAGTTCTGCCGTATGATTCGGCTGCTTCGACTATTCGAGGTGGGCGTCAATCCTGATGGTTCTCCTGTTCAAGTCCCTAAACACATGATCGAAGCCGAAAAAGCCTTTTTGAAAATTGGCTGCTAACGATTCCGCCCATTCGGAATTGGGCGGATGATTTCAAACACGCGGTTCGTCACTTAAATTTTTGGTACCAACATGATCGCTTCAAATCAACGACGTCGCGTTGTCGTCACCGGCGTCGGCGTTATCAATCCGCTCGGCAATGATATCGAAACCGTCTGGTCGGGCATCAAAGAAGGCAAATCAGGCGTTGGCTACACGACGATTTTTGATGCCAGTAAATTCCCAACGCGCATCTCGGCTGAGATCAAGGATTGGGATATCTCCAGCGTGATCGACGATCCTGGACTGACAAAGTTTTGGGGCCGACATACAAAATTCGCAGCAGGAGCCGCAACCCAAGCGTTCGAAGCCTCCGGTGTTGGCGATTCGATCAAAGACCCTCGTCGGTTTGGCGTGTACATGGGCAGTGGCGAAGGCAATCAGGACTTCATGTCTTTCGCGTCAATGATGGCCACGTCGTTGGACGCTGAAGGGAATCTTGACTTGGTCAAATTCACACGCGCCGGACTCGATACGCTCAACCCTGTGATGGAACTTGAACAAGAACCCAACATGCCGGTCGGTCACATCGCGAGTATGTTTAATGCTCAGGGACCCAACGCGAATTGTTTAACGGCGTGCGCGGCAAGCAATCAAGCCGTTGGTGAGGCAACTGAGATCATTCGCCGAGGTGAAGCTGATGTGATGCTGTCTGGCGGAACGCACAGCATGATCCATCCGTTTGGCGTGACCGGTTTCAATTTGTTGACCGCTTTGTCGACCAACAATGATGACCCTCAAGGTGCATCGCGTCCCTTCGATCGTTTGCGAGACGGATTCGTCTTGGGTGAAGGCTCGGCGATGGTCGTCCTCGAAGAATATGAACACGCCAAAGCGCGTGGGGCTCACATTTGGGGCGAAATCATTGGCTACGGTTCGACTGCTGACGCCTATCGCGTGACGGACATTCATCCTGATGGACGTGGTGCGATTGGTTGTATGCAAATGGCACTTGGTGACGCGGGAATCGAACCCAACCAAGTCAACTATGTGAACGCTCATGGAACGAGTACGACGGTCAACGATAAAGTTGAATCAAAAGCTTGTCGTGAAGTGTTCGGTGAACAGGCCATGAAAACGCCAATCTCAAGTACCAAGAGCATGATGGGGCACTTGATTGCGGCTGCTGGAGCCACCGAGTTGATCGTTTGCATGATGGCGATTCGTGATAACGTTTTGCCCCCGACGATCAATTACGAAAACCCTGATCCGCTGTGCGATCTCGACTATATCCCCAACGAAGCCCGCGAAGCCGAGTGCAATATCGCATTGACCAACAGTTTCGGATTCGGCGGCCAAAATATTTCAGTCGTCGTTTCTCAACCGAGCGATTGAATAATTGCTGATCGAAATCGAAAACGAGCCTATCCCATAACTTGTGAGCCGAAGGCGCTAGCCTCGGGCCAGCCCAACGAGTGGTTTGTTTCGCTGGTACTCCTGGCCCGTGGCTGGCGCCGGCTAGGGCCTTCGGCTCACTGTCAAAACCTCTTGGTTTTGGGA
>CAYMFZ010000467.1:0-4984 GCA_964389585.1 uncultured Pirellulaceae bacterium
CATTTCTACGCGCATCGTCGCGATGCGATCACTTTTGTCTGCCGCATACATCGCAGCATTGAGCGCGATAAGGCCGAGGCCTTCGTCTTCAAGCGTCTTGAGGATCAGCGATTTTAAATCAACAACATCTGGCTCCGGTTTTCGCCATTCGGTCAGCGTCGTTCCATCTTCCTGCTCAATGACGTATTCAATCTCTCTCGGATCGGCAACGGTTTGCACAAAATGATCTGGTGGGATCAGACCGTCCAGTCGTGATTTGAGCATTCGGACAAGGTTTTCTTTTTCTTCAGCTTGATACAGATCAATTTTATTGAAGACGCAAATGATTGGTTTTTGAACAGCAGCCAACTCTACGAGCGCAGCATATTCGGTGTCGTTCAGATCCGAATCAGTGACAAACAGAATTAAGTCGGCCCTTCTCGCGGTCACTTCTGCGAGATCAGCTCGGTCAGCCCCGTCAACTTCATTGATTCCTGGCGTGTCGACAATAACAACTTCTGAGGAATCAAGTCCTGCCAGGCGGTGCCCTGCCCCTTCCCAAGCAGTTCCCCAAACCTGTTTTGTCCAACCTCCCTGAACGTCGACCTCTGCTACATCGCGCCCGATCAAAGCGTTGACGAGGGCCGATTTTCCTGTGCTGATCTCGCCAAAAATAACGATCTCGACTCGCCCTGAAGTGACTTTCTCGTGCATCTCGTTGAGTTGGGCGATGTCTTTTTGAAGCTTTTCGCGTTCCCCGGCGGGACAACCACGCAGGTCAGCAAGCGTCTTTTCAACTGCCTTGATAGCTTCCTGATAGTTCGGGTCTTGGGGGGCTTGGTCAGACACTTCGTGGTCTCGCGGTTGAGAAAGTAAATTTGAAAGGGTGAAACGGATTGTTGGTTGCCAAATGAACCAGTCACGATCAATCAGGTTGAGCGAAATTCAAAATGAGTTTCAAAACATTGATTAGTGACAGGGCAATTCGGATAGTAGCAAAAGTTTGCAACTGTCGTCGAGAATGGATGAATTGATGTCATTCGGTCATTTTTTCCCGAGCGGTCTGAACCAATTTTCGCAATTCGTCAACGCTGGTAACGACTTCCCATTTTCGTCGCGCCAACCCCGCAAGTCCGCCCTCTGGAGTTTGCATTTCGTTGCGGAAGTATTCGATAAACACGGAACCGATCCATTTGGTGATAAGTGCTTGAACGGCACCCTGTAAAACGCCACCTGCGATCGTTCCAGCGAACGGTACCGTTTTGATCAGTGAAGCAACGACGGCACTTACGGCGACGGTTGCGCCTTGAGCACCTAACACACCGATCAAGTTTTTTCCCATCTCGCTCAGCCATTTAGACGCCGTTTCCAAATCGACTTTTTGTTGATAGACCTCTGCCAAGTCAATAATCATTTTTGTCGAGATGGCTGAGCCTGCGACGAGATCAACTACGGGAAAAGGGCTGAGAGCAGCGATGCCACCGGCCCCCCACATATATTTGTCAACGACTCCCCAAGCTTTCCGGTCGATCGACTCTTTGACGCGTGAGCGGGCCTTTTCAACTAGACCGCGAGATTGAAGAAGCAAGTTCGCCATCAACAAATCTTTGCCGTCTCGGCTAACAATTTGCATCATGCGTTTTGCGAGTGGATCAATGCTCGGTTCAACTACGACCGTTTCGTCGACTTCCGAACCATCTGCCAAAATCTTGCGACGAACGCGATGGCCGGCTTGAGCTTGGATGCAAACGATATCTTTCTCGTGGACGAAGTCTCCTGTCTGACGAAAGATTTGCCCCGTCAGTTTTTCACGATCTGATTCTGAATACCAGTCGGATTTGTTTAAGCAAATGATGACGCGCTTTTCCATTTGCCCGAGGCGTTCTAGTAACGTGTGTTCACTTTCTCTTAAAGGCCCGTCAACGACCACAAGGACAAGGTCAGCATCCTTTGCTGACTCAGCCGCAATGTTAACGTGAGAGGCTCCATCAATTTCACCCAAGCCCGGCGTATCTACAAGCGTGACTTGGTCGATGCCAGGCCACGGAATCTCGTTGCGATTAACCGTTGTGCCTCCGCGAGCATCCGTCGCGAAAACATCGCGGCCCGCAAGCAGATTCAGGACCGAAGATTTACCGCTTGAGATGGTCCCGAATGCGACAATCTCAAGAGATTGAGCCTCGCGTTTTTCTTCCATCTCCTGAAGAAGCGGATTGAGCTGCTGCTTTAAGAGTGATCCATCTTCTGCCTCAGAGGCAAGTTTTTCGATTTGCTCGATGTTCTCATCGATCTCATGCTCACGCTGACCCAAAGACAATTCGCTAGGGTTTTTGTTGCGACGCAATTTTCGACGTCGCTTGGCAATTGACGCTCCCCAGAGCTTCCAAACCGTCCAAATCGCACTTCCAAGGAGCAACACCGCGCCCAGTCCGACGACAATTAGGTAGAGCCAACCCAGCCCGAGTCCCTTCGCTATTTCGTAATTTTTTAGGACCCAACCCGGCAAGTACATTAGCGCGAATCCCAAGCATGCCGCGATGGCAACGAGGAAGACTCCGGAAAACGCTCGACTGATTTTCATGATCGATGATTTTGGAATTCTAGGATTGCGCGGGTGAGATTTCTGTTTGCGAAATCGTACGTAATTAAAGATCGGCTCAAATCGAAACTTTCAACGATGAAGAAGCGATAATGTCGATTTTACAAGATTGAGAAGAGGTTATTCGGACTGGACTCGCGTTTATTGTTATTCTCTCCCCCAAAATTCACTTATTCATCGTGGGAGCGACCTCAATTTGCCGTTCGACAAGCGTCAAACTGCCCACTTTTTTCCGAATGTCGAATCTCGCGTTGGAACTCCATGCAGCTTTCTATCCGCTCCCGATCAATTCTGTTTTAATGGTCGCAAGATTTGATTATTGAACTTGGCCGATTGATTTGCGATGAAAAATGTCTTTGGCACACTGGCGGTATTGGCGATAGTCGCTGTTGGCGCTATTAGCGGCTACTTGGTTTACCTTCAATCTTCTAACTCCGAAACTCCCCCGAAAGATCGTCTAGAGTATGTGGCCCAAGATATTGAAAAACGAATTGGTGTGCCGTTTCTAAAAGCTTGGGCCGATCGCGACCTAAAACAGATGGCTTTGATTTGTCGAGGTGAGTTTGCCGCATCGGTTCCCGAATACGCAACATGGGATTTGGTCGACAATGGCACCTTCGAAATCAAATCTCGAGTCTGTGGTGAAGAGCAATTGAACAGCCAGGACGACCTTGAGGAATCCTTGCACTACTTTTTCAATCCCATTTCTGACATGCAGGAAATGCAGACCGAATTCAGTATCTCCAATTTGGAATCAGTTAAAGGAAATGATCTTTGGCATTGCAAGGTTTTTCTGGAAGCGCGTGGAATAAACAACGACGGGCAGGTAAAAGTTTACACCAACGAGAGTTTCGTTTTATTGTCCTTACCACAGCCAGACAGCCCCATGCCGGCTTCATTGAGAGCGTGGGAATTTAGTTCCGAAGTCATTCGGCAAAGCAAAGAGCCGATTGCTTCTGAATTGAAAAAGTCGCTCGCCTCAAACGCGGCAATGACCAGTCTCGATGTCGCCGATTTTGATAACGACAACGATCAGGATATTGCGATAACGTTAACGGATGGAAGCTCAGTTGTTCGTGGCTTGTTTGTCTGTGAGAACGGCGTCTATTCCAATAAGTGCCCGCAATTCTTTGGAGCTCTGGCTAATAACATTAATCCGAACTTGAGGACGGCTTGGGTAGACCTGGATCGCAACGGGAATATTGACCTGGTTTTCGGTGATAGAGTTTTCGTAAACGAAGAAGGCAAAAAGTTCAGGGAAATCACCGAAGAGTTCTTTGGCGACTCAACTCAAGAAGAATCAGCAAGCCTCGGAGCGATCAGGCGAAACGTCTTTCGTTGAGGCGTTTGAAGGCAAGCCATTTAGAGTTTGCGACAAACAAGGTGTAAGCCACAACAATTGTTGAAGTCTAAAGCAGTTCTTGCATAACATCGCCATCTCGAACGATTGAAATTGGTCGTCCGATCGAAGTGTCATACTCTTTTCGGTGGTCAATCCCAAGCGTGTGGAAGAACGTCGCCGCCGCGTCTTCTGGCTTGATGCCTTCATGTTTCGGGCCAGCCGCCTTTTCGTCGCTTTCCCCAATAACTTGACCGCCTCGAATCGGGCCTCCGCCCATCAGCATGAACATGCATCGTGGGTAGTGGTCGCGGCCACCTTCTGCCGATCGAGAATTGATCTTTGGCGTTCGCCCAAATTCCCCGGAGACATAAACGCTTGTCGTATCTAACAATCCTTTGGCCGCAAGACCGTTGAACAAGCCCGCCAGCCCAGCATCAAGTTTCGGCAACAAATCGTTTTGAAGCTTGCTGAAGTTGTCCGAATGAGTGTCCCATCCGCCAAGCGAAACCGTGACGAACTTAACTCCAGATTCAACCAGTCTCGATGCGAGCAAACAGCTTTGGCTAAACGTATCTTCGCCAAACATGTTGGCGAAACTCGGAGCCTCTTTGCTAACATCGAAAGCATCGCGTGCACGTTTCGACGTGATCATGTCGTACGCTTTTTGATTGAATTTATCCAAACCGCTCAGCAAGTCGTCTTGAGCTGCAATCGAATTGAACGTTGTGTCCAGATCCTTCAGTAGCTCTTGCCTTCGTTCAACTTCTGTCAAAGAAATTCCATTGCCCAGGGTGATCCCGCGAACGTTAAATGGTTGGCCTTTGCGCGGAGTTGCATTCGTTTGAAGAGACGCGTATTTGACACCGAGATGACCGGGGCCTTGCTTCACTCGCGGGATCGAAACATAAGACGGCAGATCTGCAGCGGCGGGCATTTCCTTGGCCACAACGCTCCCATAGGCGGGATAGTTCAGCGAAGGGTTAGGGCGATTTCCGGTGAATACGAATTGTTGTCCTAGAGGATGTGCGCCCAGCGAATGTGATACGCCTCGAAGAATCGCGAAT
>CAYMFZ010000468.1:0-2462 GCA_964389585.1 uncultured Pirellulaceae bacterium
GTCGTTAAATAACCAACAAGGCCAAGTCGGACCCCAAAACGCCAAATCCCCTTGATTTTATTGACCTTAGACGTCGATCCGAAAGGGTTCAATCAATTACCAAAACGACGTCTCATTTCGAGTTGGTTTCCGACCAGCCCGCCACACGCTCCTGATAGAAATCCATAAAGGAATCAGCCGCGATTGCTTCTCTAGCTTGCCGCATTAATCGTTGGTAATAAGCGAGATTATGAAGCGATAACAGGATCGGCCCCATCATTTCGTTGGCTTTAAACAGATGGCGAAGATAGCTCCGACTCAAATGTGCGTAGTCGGTTTCCATATCTTCCATAAGCGGTCGAGGGTCGCGTTCGTGGCAGGCATTCCGCATTTTGACTTTGCCCGAGTCGGTAAAAGCGGTCGCATTCCTCCCATTCCGTGTCGGCATCACGCAATCGAACATATCGACGCCGCGGCGAACGCCCTCCAACAAGTCGATTGGTGTTCCAACTCCCATCAAATAACGGGGCTTTTCAATCGGAAGTGCGGGGCAAGTCACGTCCAGCATCGCATACATCTCGGGTGGCGGTTCTCCAACGCTTAAGCCACCAATCGCGTAGCCAGGGAAATCCAAGTCAATCAATTGTTTTGCACATTCGATTCGTAGCTGAGGATCAAGTCCGCCTTGAACGATCGCAAATTGGACTTGAGCGTCGTGAGTATGGGCATCGCGCGAGCGTTTCGCCCAGCGAATGGTTCGGTCCATCGCGTCCACAATGTTCTCACGACTGTTCGGCAATTCAATCACATGGTCAAGCACCATGGCAATATCGGATCCAAGTTCCTGCTGAATTTCAACACTTCTCTCGGGCGTGAGTTCCATCTTGGAGCCGTCAATGTGCGATTGAAACACGGCACTTTGCTCGGTGATCTTGGTGAGCTTGGCCAGGCTGAAAAGCTGAAATCCACCACTGTCGGTCAGCATGGGGCCTTCCCAGCCCATGAATTTTTGTAGCCCACCCATTTCTTGAACCACATCTGAGCCTGGTCGAAGTGCAAGGTGATAGGTGTTCCCAAGAATGATTTGAGCGCCCGTCGATTTGACAAGACCCGTCGTCAGTCCCTTGACCGTCGCACAGGTTCCCACGGGCATGAAAGTCGGCAACTCGATGACGCCGCGCGGAGTTGTCAATCGCCCAAGTCGCGCACCGCAATGTTTGTCAGCGTGAAGAAGTTCAAAATCGAATCCAGGTTTATTCATCCGCTCGATTCTATTGTTTTGGCCTCTTCGTTTGAATGAGGTCGCGGTCGATTGCTAATTTAAACTTTGGTGACTCAAGGTTCTAAACTCATGGAACAGGATCTCAAGCACCAAAGAAAAAGCTGTCATTCACAACTCTGCGATCTCTGCGGCTCTGCGTGATTTTCCCAAACCAGAGCATCCGAAAAAGCTACTGAGATCCATGATCTTGAAATCGAACGAGGTAGTTGAATTGAACACTCTCAAAAAAATCGCGCAGAGCCGCAAAGACGCAGAGAAAAATTGTTGATGTTGGCGATGGAATGAGCACGTGCAATAAAAAGGCTTCGCCGATCAAGTGATCAAGCGAAGCCAAATTGTGTCGCAGCATATTGTTAGCGTCGGCCTTATTCGCCACGCAGACTCAAGTTAACCTGAACCAGTTTCTCACGAACTTCGGTAAGTGAAGTCACGCCAAAGTTCTTGCACTCAAGCAAATCGTCTTGTGATTTGCGGACCAACTCGCCAATCGTTGCCAATCCCAATCGAGTCATGCACTTACGGGCACGAACCGAAAGGTTAAGGTCAGAGATTGGGCGATCAAGCAGAACTTGTTCTTCTGGCGACAAGTGGCTGAGATCAACCGGCTCGTCTTCGGCTTCTTTTTGATGGGCGAACTGGCCAATCATTAGGCCCTTGTTAGTCATCATCTCGCGAATTTCAACCAACGAAGTCTCGCCAAAGTTCTTACTGTTCAGCAATTCCATTTCGGAGACTTTACAAAGATCGCCAAGCGTCAGGATGCCCATTTTCTGGAGGCAATTGCGACTGCGAACCGAAAGTTCGAATTGTGCGATTGGAATGCTCATCACGCCAGCAATCTGCTGACGGATCTTTTCGCGATCGTGATCGTAATGCTCATCCATGGACGCAACGGCATCGGTTCGATAGAGCAACGCACGTTGATGTGTTGGGTAAGATTCAAGGACACGATCAAAACAACGAGCGGCACGTTCGTACTGATCGTGATCTTCGTAGATCAAGCCAAGGTTGAGTAGAGCTCCAACGTTGGTTGGGAATACTGCTGCGGCTCGTTGGTAAAGCTCGATCGCTTTTTCGTCGTTTCCGCGACGATCGTTTTCAAGAGCGAGACCAAACAGCGCACCAGGGTGAGTGTCTTCAAGTTCGACAGCTCTCTCATAGAGCTTGCTATCTTCGTCGGGATTGTGGCTCATGGCAGAGA
>CAYMFZ010000468.1:2472-4981 GCA_964389585.1 uncultured Pirellulaceae bacterium
TCGTTGATCCGCGCTGATAAAGATACTCAGCCGTTTGTTCGATCGGTCCGAACATGTTGTCCAAGATCGCCATGGCGCCAGGAAGGTCTTTCGCCATCCGCTTGTTTTGGGCGATTGCCAATTGGCAAAGGTCGGCGTTGTAGCCAGCCTTTTGGGCCGACTCAAAACACTCCGTCGCTTTGTCGTAGCTCTCAAGCGCGAAATGTGATTTGCCTTGATAGAAATATGCGAGGGCTCCACCGTCTGCATTTTCCAAAGTCACGATGGCAGATTCGTAATTGCCGATCATGTACTGGCAAACGCCCAAGCGTACCGAAGTCGCTGGCGTTCGCTCATGCTGAGATTCGAGAACCTCGGTGACTTCTTTAAGGTTGGGGTACTGAGAATAGTCGTTGCTAACCTTGGTTAGGATGACGCTAATTTCATTGGGACCAAACGAACTGTTGGACAGCAAAATGTCTTTTAATTCAGTTTCAGGAACCTGAGTCATTAAATAACCTCGTAGACCGCAAAATGGGGATGAGCCCGTAATTAACGACGCCCAGCAACTATGAGAAAAGAGGACAAGAACGATTTGGTTCTAGCCCTCCTTACAATCTACTATTTTGGCATTTTTTTGCGAAAAACGCAACGGGCATAGTTGGCCACTATATATACGCAGATGTTAAGTCGCCTTTGGTCCAGAGATGACGTCCGCCAAGGGTAATTTGGCGTGTCTACTCGGAATCCAACGCGGTGACGTTTAGCGGAATCTGCATGTTGAATGATTGTCGGACTCGGTTTTCGTCGTAGTTGTCCGCCGCACAATAAAGCGCAATCGGCTTTCCATTTTCAATAAGAACCTGCGGCCGCTCCAAGTGATCGAACTGCTCGACGGTGCCATCTTTCCAGGTGATTTTACGCTCAGTGATTTCGTGGTGCTTGGCGGGTTGCCAGTCAAACCCGTCAACTGAGTCGTAATGCACCAGCGAAAAAACTCGCTTCTTTTTCACGTGTTTGATCCGTTTGACGATCGCTCGGAACTTTCCTGCTTGGTACCAAATGTAGGGATCCTCGGCCGGAAATCGCTCGCCTTCAAAAGTGAAAATTGGCTTGTCATGTTTTACGAACGGGCCTGTTGGGCTGTCCGAAGTCGCGATGCAATGCACGACAGGTCCACCATTAGGAAGCGGGAACTCTTTTCCTACGCCTTTGTAAACCATCAAGAATCGTCCGTCTGGGCCTTGGCAAATCGAAGGATTGGAAGTCATCAAAGAGTCAATCGCTTGGTCGCTCGAACCTACATCGATCAGCGGCTTGTCATGCCGTGTCCAAGGCCCATTGGGGCTGTCAGCGATCGCGACCCCAATTCGCTGGTTGTTGCGATGTCCCCAGTTCAATTTGTGCTTACCCGGAACGCCTGTCAGCACTCCATCTCCCGTGTTGCCCATGTGGTAGAGATAGTATCTGTTTCCAAATTTGTGAATGGTCGGGTTATGGGTACACCAGCCATCCCAATGTTCACGACCTCGCCGCGGTAAGGCGACGTCTTTGAATTCGAACGGGCCGAACGGATTTTTTGAAACCGCGTGAGCAATTTCTGAATCTACCACCCATGACCAGCCTAACTTTTTGGGCCAACGCGAATAGAACATGTGATATTGGCCATCGTCACCCTCGACGACCGAACCACCCCAATGGCTGAATTCTTCGCTGATGAAAACAGAACTGCGCGAGACCTTGCCGAGTTCGACTTTCAAATCTGGTGCGGGACTATCTTCGTTTTGAAGCTCAACGACGAGACTAGCAAACTGGTCGTCAAGCGGTTTGTCGAAATTTGGCCATTGGCGAGCTGTGGTCGCGCTAGAAGTTTGTGCTTGAATTAAGGATGCTGCCACTGATAGTGCAACAATCAAAACAAAATCGAAATGTACAAGTCTTGCCATTGAATATCTGTCTTGAAATAATTGGTAGAACGTGTTGTAGGCGAATCGAAAAATCGGTTCCAAAGTTTCAAGGTAACCGTCAATTTCATTGTTGCAGAAACGTGATCGATATAAACGAAGAGTCACAAATTTTACGATATGAAACGGAGAATGAGCATGGACCTAAAAAATGAGTTAGCGGATGATGTCGCCATTCCTCCAATTGATTTGAAGGTGCCAAGCGATTTGCAAACTGCGACGTTTGCGCTGGGCTGATTCTGGGGACCCGACGCCCAGTTTGGGACCGTCAAAGGCGTCTACCGCACGCGGGTTGGATATACAGGTGGCCAGAAAAAGTCGCCGACATATTACAGCCTTGGTAACCACACCGAAGCAATGCAAGTTGACTTTGATCCGACGCAGATCACATTTGAGCAAATCGTGAATCTCTTTTGGCAGTCGCATAATCCGATTGGGACGGCGCGAAACAGCCAATATAAGAACGCGATTTGGTTTGCCGACGACTTGCAACTTGAAGTGATCAATTCAACCACAGAGCCACTAGTTCAGAGATTCGAAAAAGAACTGACCACAGAGGTCCTTCC
>CAYMFZ010000469.1:0-4976 GCA_964389585.1 uncultured Pirellulaceae bacterium
ATTTTAGCCGCAGCACGTTAGCACTCGGTTCTTGTATTTGGGTTCAGCCGCAGTCAGAGTTACCCGGATCAGCCGCGTAAAATCGAACGCTAACGCGTGGCGGCTGATATTCAACACCCTAAATTTTAGGGCTGACAATCCACTAGATTCCAAGCATGCAAAAAGGAGGCATCATGCCAACGATACTTGTTGTTGATGACACCGCTGTTGATCGAAGACTTGCGGGTGGCCTACTTGAGAACGCACCCAACGTTGATGTTTGCTACGCTGAAAATGGCAAGCAAGCTTTGATGCAAATCGGCAACCGGTTACCCGATCTCGTTGTCACCGATTTGCAAATGCCGGAAATCGACGGACTGGAATTGGTAACGACGATCGGTGAAAAATATCCTGAGGTTCCAGTTGTTTTGATGACCGCCCATGGAAGCGAGGTCGTCGCAGCGCAGGCGCTTGCCAATGGCGCAGCGAGCTTTGTTCCTAAATCCGAGCTTGCTGAGAACTTGTTGCAAACTGTGATGCACATTCTGGTGATGTCGGAATCAGATTCGCGGTACAAAAAGCTTGTGAGTTGCACGCTCAAGACGGACTTCGAATTCGATTTAGACAACGATCCGAGTATCGTTGACCCTTTGATTGAGATGGTGCAGCAAGTTGCAATCAGCCAAGGTTTGTTGACGCATAACAATCGTGTCCAGCTCGGCGTTGCGTTGGAGCATGCTCTGCTCAATGCCATGATTCGTGGGAACTTGGAGCTTACCCGAGAGGCAATGCCGGTCGTCAATCAAGCAATGATCGCCGAACGCCGATTGAAAGAGCCATTCAGGGATCGTCGCGTGTACTTTCGATCATTGGTCACGCGTGACTCGGCTCAATTTACTATTCGTGATCAAGGTCCTGGTTTTGACACAAAGAGCATTCCCAAGGCTTCGAATCCCGATAGCTTTCGAGACGGCTCGGGACGAGGTTTGGTCTTGGTTCAGGCGTTTATGGATGAAGTCGAGTTTGATGCAACTGGTAACCAGTTGATCATGACGAAGCATCGAAGTGATGCGCCGACAAAGCCTCGGTAGTCATTCTTATTTAAGAATGAAAACCAAGCACTCGCTAGGGTTTCGCCAATCCCAAACGGATGCAGGATAGTCGTTGATCACTCCGTGATCAAAACGTGCATCTCATTCAAGCTCAGAATTCCTCGTGACATTTGACTCGCGAGTTCACCCTGTGACAACTTCAGTCACGAGTGACAACCTCACTCACGAGTCTCGAATGAATGTCGCGGCGAAATTGACGTCGTTAAAAGCGTTATGATTGCGGAGTAATCAACGACTATCAATCCGCCTACTGAGTAATGGTTCCACTCGTTTCAAACCAGATATCTTCGTTGCCGGAGATATCAATCGGAGCCCGAGATGTTGGCGAGATGTAAACCAACTCATGTCGCAATTGAAGCTCGCGTTTTTGATCTGTCGTAACGGCAGACAGTTCGTACTCAAGATCTGGATCGTACTCATCCGGATCAATTTGAACTTTGGTAGATGCGTATTCGACATACTCAACCGGAATGCGGCTGGGTTCGTCCAACGGTAACGGTTCGCGGATTGGCTCTGCGACTTCTTCAGTTTGCTGATAGACGACACGAGGTGCGACGTAGTCTGACCCGGCGTAGGAAACCGGAGTAGCGTCCGATTCTACGACATCTCGATGATCAGGCAGGATGCGAACATCAGCCCCAAGCGAATGAAACATGTCACGCATATGATCGTGACAGGTGAACATCAGAATCTGATAGCCATTACGCGCAAAGTCACAAAGCAGATCCGCTGCGGCGTGAGCCCGCTGCCCATCAAAGTTCACCAAGACATCATCCAAGACCATTGGGATCACCGCACCACGGCGAGCGTAGGCACCCACCAATGCCATTCGCAGGCTCAGGTAGACCGCTTCGCGAGTACCACGGCTGAGCTTGTCCACGGGAATGGTTTCGTCACTACCGTTGTCGACCAACAGTTCTTCGCCAACCAGTCGCGTCCAAATTCGGGTGTAGCTACCCTCAGTCAATCGTTCGAGGTAACCCGAGGCTTCTTTCAAAGTCTCAGGCTGACGTTTGGACTCGTAGCTTTCGCGAATCATCTCCAACATTTGTGTGCTGGTCGCGAGAACTTGCCAGTCTTTTTGTAGCTGGTTGATCTCCGCATTGATCGCGTTGAGTTCAAGTTGAGCCACATCCAGTCGAGAGTCTTCGCCCAACATTTTGACTTCTTGCAGGTATTCACCTCGTTGCTGATGAAGTCGCGATTGCTGCTCTTTGATTCGCTCGATTTCTGCTTGAACTTCTTCCCAGCGTTTTTCCAATCCGGCTCCACCGTAGGAGTCCAGCATCTCTCGCAATTGGTCTTCATCAAAGTGCTTACCAAGTGCCGCCACGATTTGTTCGGTCAAATTCGCACGTTTGGCGATTAGCTTCTTACGCTGGCTATGCTTCGAAACAAATTCTCGATACAGCTCTTCAGTGTCAGCCCCTACTGCGGCCAGCAATCGTTGTCTTTGCCCTAGCAGCTTGTCCATCTCGCGTTTGGCTTTGGCAAGTCGCGAACGAAGGGATTTGTAACGCGAAACGAATTCCTTGCGAGTGTTGACGAAACCACGTTGCTCGTTGACTGACTTGTTAAGCTGCGTCAAACGTTCGACAAGGTCAGAACTGTGAAACGTTACGCCGGTGTCGTGCAGCATCATGTCGATGCGATTATTTAACGCGCTTAGTTCCTTGTCACGCTCAATTTGTTCTGACTTGAACTGATCTAGCCGCACATGATAGGTCGAAATTCGATCGGCACGTTGGACGATTTCTTTGAGCTGATGTGGCTGAAGAAGTTCAGGGAGACCCGCTGTACGAAGGCTTGCCTTCCATTGTTCAGCAGCCTTTTCGACTTCGCGTTCCTGGGCAATGATTCGACGTCGAAGCTCTTCTTGCGTCGCACGCGTTGATTGAACTCGACCCTCGAGCGGAACGAGATCTTCAAGCCGCATCAAGCGTCCCTCGGCATCCTGAAGCTCAAGTTCCCACTGACCGGTCACGCTGGCCGGCAGTTGTCGCTCGATCTCGTCACGTTCATGCTTGGCTCGTTTCAGTTGCTGGCGAACGATATCGATTTGATGCCGGAAATCATCCAACTCATCCTTGGCGCGTTGCTCCCAATGGTACTTGAGAAACAATGCAATGACGCCCGCGATCGCACCCATAAAGATGAAGGTGATTCCAAGGTTCTGCGACGTATCACTCAGCCAGTTTCCATTTTGAACGGTGTCGATCAAGCCGAATCCAAGCAACACGATGCCAAGAATAAACGCGACTCCGATGATCGAAAGTTTTTCAACGGGTAAGACTTGTTCGTTGACAACTGAATCAACGTCACGCTCAAGATCCATCCGTCCTCGATTGAGTTTGTCGATTTTCTCTTCAAGCTCAATCCGACGACGCAACCTATTCACGTAGCGCCCGGTGTCTTCGAGGGATTCGGATGTCGTGCTTTCGGCAAGCGAAGTCCCAAGTCGATCTTGATGCTGACCAAGATCGAATTCAACTTTCTCTAAATCGTTGGCGAATTTATCAAGTCGATCAGTTTCCCCTTGAAGCTTTTTACCCGTCGACTCAAGCGTCGCCAAACCTCGGTTGCCCAAATCACGAACGTCTTTGGCTTTGATCTTTAACTGATGGCCAAGACCGTCAACCTCACCGACCAAACTGTTCTCGATCCGATCAATTTCTTCCGTCAATCGCAGGGACTGACGCTGAAGTGATTCAACCCACGGCATGTGCTCGGTGACGGCTTCGATTTTGGATTTTTGAGCCCACAGACCGCGATTGATCGGAAGCGCCATCGCCTCAGTTTTGATCGTCTTGCGTTGAGACTTGATCTGGTCGATCCGCTCTTTTTGCTGCGAGATTCGCGAGTTGAGTTGATCAAGATCTTTAATTGAAAGATCCCGCTGATCAGGAAGATTGCCAAATGTTCCAATTTGCTCCGTGAGCATTCGCCGCGATTGCCAGCGATCAGAAATCTGCATGGCGATTTCTACGAGACGCGATTGCCGATCGTTTTCAGCCAGGATTTTGTCGATGTCAGCCAACTGATTGTTGATGTCAGTCGCCTCGCCGGCCATTCGCGACCAACGTTTCGAACGTTGCTTGAGGTCGTCGATTTCTCGCAGCAACTTTTGTCGTTTCTCCGACAGTTCAACGAGACGAGCTTCGTGTTTTGGGTCAGAAGACCAGATTTTTTCACGCCGTTCTCGCTGATCGCGCATCACGTCGATTAGAGAGACGCGATCGAGACCACTTGTCAGTTTATAAAGTTGTTCCGCAGCAGCGGTGCTGTTGAGTGCGCCGAGCTCCTGGATCTCGCGCAAGCCAATTGCAAACACATTGGTGAAAATGGATTCGTCGATATCCGAAAGGAGCGAACTCAAGTGCGCGCGACCGTGAACCGAACCATCGTGACCGTCGGTAACCGCTAGATCGCCAATGGGATCCGAGTGGCGATTGGGATCAACATGACGTTGGACTTCGAAAACACCGGTTGGCGTTGTCATATCCAGCGAGCCACCAGCCAATCCGCCGTAGACAGGCGGCGTGTACTTTTCGAGACGGTCCGGCGAAAAACCGAACATCATCGACCGCACAAATTGCATGAGCGTCGTTTTTCCGGCTTCGTTGTATCCGCAAAAGACAGTGATTTCGTTGGATAGGCCTTCAACGGTCAAGCCCTTCCAGACTCCGAACCCGTCTACTTGTAAGTCAGTAATTTTCACCGCGCTTCTCCTTTTCGCAGTATGTTTTCTCTGTTGTGTTTTTCGCAACTGGTGACGATTCATTTTTCAATTGTCACCGAGCGAAAACATTCTTATTGCAACGCCAAATCATTTGACGTTATTGATTCTTGTTATTCGCCAACGGCTAATTCATCAAACTCTTTGTG
>CAYMFZ010000470.1:0-4975 GCA_964389585.1 uncultured Pirellulaceae bacterium
AAATCAGTCGGTCGTGACCGCAAGCCGACTTGGAATCCCGAACGAACGGTCGACGCTAAACTCGCTTCAACGTTCGAAGGGTTCGCCCACAAGTTTTGTTCATGAAAGCCAAACCGGGCAACTCGAATCGCCCAAGTCGAATCAGGCTCGACTGATCCCGGCAAAAGTTGATTCAACGGAATCGCAGCTTCAACCGTCCAAGAGCTTTCGTTCTCCGATTGACTTACATACCACTCCGGATTCCAACCCGAACTGCCAGTGCAACTTTCGTTGACCCAGCCTCGATGGTCGATCACAAATTGATTGGTCGATCGGTAATCACGATCAACATCAATACTTAGTTCAACTCGATCTCTACGGCTGAGGTTCGCGTCTCGAGGACGAGCTTGTTTGCGTGCGTTGTAATATTGGCCTTGGATCTTTTGACAGACAATCGCGGCGTACAAAAACTCATCATCATATGCCAACATGATTCGATCCGCCGGAGCGTTGGGATCGAGAGTCAAGGGAGCTTGGTTTTGGATTCCAGTTGGGTCAGTTAAAGCAGTTTGCCAAAACGATTCGTCCAAACGTCCATCGAGTTTCGGTCGCTCCGTCGTTGGGCGGCAATTAATCAACGGTTTCGAGTTGCCAGTCGTCGCCAATCCTCCAATCTCCATCTCGCGTTGGGCGCCAAGCGAAAATCCGGTCGACCGAAAGTCCCTTCGTTGAACGAGGCTTTTCAAAAGTCCTTCATTGCCAGCCAAGCCGTTCATTCGTCGCGAGATCTGAGCCTTTAAGAATTTGAATTCTGAACCAGCAACCAATTCCGGATCTCGATTGCCAAGCCGGGACAGGAAGTGACTTGCAAGCCGCATTCGGTCTTCGAAAAGCGTTGGCCGATTCGGATTAACTTCCAAATTGTCTGACGGATCGAGGGGTTGGAATTCTGAATCGTCCGCTTCAATGCTGGACTTTACCTTTGTATCCAGCATCGCCTGTGTCGGAAGCCAAACCATTTTCGCCGTTCCGTTGTGCTGAATCTTTTGAGGCTGGGTCGCAAACTTGTTTCGAAACTTCTCGGCCTCTGTGATTTCGCCCGAACGTTCAAGCTGGCCAGACTTTACTCGTTTCATCAATTCAATTTGGCCAAACTCATCGCTCGCATAATATTGAGCAAGCCAAGCCAAATTGGCGGGCGTAAAAGCGTGATCAGGCCAAGTCGAAACCAGCAGAGTCGAAGCATTGGCGGCCAGTTCCGTTTTCCCCATCGCCAAGTATCGTTCAGCAAGTTGCATCATCCAGACGCCTGCGATTTCTTTTTCCATCGACATCGCAAACGTTTGAACCTGTTGACGCCACACTTGCAGGTCTTGCGGCGTGTTGACTTCGAATTTTGCGAACTGCTCAAACTTTTTGTTCTTCTCATTGGCCCGCTGGATCATCGTTAAGTTGCCGCGCTTTGAGTTGCTGGCGTCACGCATTGGGACTTGATTGCGCGGGTCCAATCCAGATAAAAGATCACCAGCTTTCATACGGTCGCGATTAGTGAAATGCGAAATGTGATACTTCAGAGGTTGGTCGACGACGATCGACTGATTCATTAGGGCGCGGCTGACTGCGATTTGATCCTCAACCAGCACACCAGTTCGTGGCAACAGTCGGCTTGGGTCAACGCTGATGGTTCCCGTTTGGTCAAGAATTGCTAGTCGGCTGACCTGCCATTGTTTGAGATTCAGATCGGTTAACTGACTCGGAAAAGAGTTTGAGTCAGCCGCCATTCGCACAGCTTCCTTCAACAGGGTGACTGGGTTAGCCATCGGATTGGCATTCGAAGAAGAAAATACATGACCCGAATTGCAAACGACTACATTTGGTTTCAGAGTCCGAATTGAGCGAACGACTTGTTCGAGATGTTTGGAAGATTGATCAACGCTCGTTGGGTCAACTTCAACGAAATCAGAAGTCACCAAACCAAGTCGATCCATGGCTTGGGTTGCAATCTGGAAATCCGATCGGGAGCTTCCCAAGATCAGCGAGCTGCAAATTCGATTTTCTTCCGTTGCGTACTTCGCCAAGATCTCAAACGGCAACGCCTGAGACTTGGGTGTAACACAAAGAATCGAAGACCGCTGATTTTCGCCACGCTGAGTCTGCCAAGTCTGCCCACCGTCAGTGGTTGCGATGATCGTTCCAAAGTTGCCAACGGCCCAACCTGTTTGGTCGTCGATGAAATGAACATTGTTGATCGAAGCGCTGATCGGAGTTTGATGAGCTGTTATGTTTCCAGAAGTTTGGTCAAAGCAAAACAAAAACGTTCCGGGATTCCCTGCAAACCATGTCTTGGTTCGTGAGTTGGAAACTGTCTTCAGATCAAACTGAGAGATGACAGCTTCTAACTCTGAAGTTTCAACAGGCGACCAGGACAACCCACCGTTTTCGGTTCTTAAGATCGTGCCAGCGTCGCCAACCGCCCAGCCCGTTGTCTTGTCGATCATTTCAAGTTTGCAAACGCGAGCATCCGGCTTTCGAAGAATCACAGCCGGTTCGGTTTGGTTGTCACGAATGACTTTCAATCGACCTTCGTAGTCAATGGAGACAAATCCCGATTTGGTTTTGGCTCCATCGATCCATCCGGTTAGTTCTTGACCTTGGTCAGAATTGGAGTTTTTACTTGACCACGAAAGCCCGCTATCGTTGGTAAAGAAGATGCCTGACTGAAATAGGTTTCCTGCCTGACCAATGGCCCACCCATCGCGAGCGTTGTCAAAATGAATCTTGTTGAATCGAGGAACGACTAGATTTTTGATCGGTTTCCAAGTCACGCCGCCATCACGAGTTTGCATCATGACAGCCCGCGATCTCTCGACGTAAGGGACTTTGTAGCCTCCAGCAACCCAGCCGTTGTTTGCATCAACAAAACAAACGGAATCGAATCGACATCGAATCGGTTGATAAACGGTGTCATTGTTGGCGACGCCGGTGGATCTCGTTTGAATTCCGGCTCGCATGTTCTGGAGCTTTTGTTGAAACGACATGTCACTGGCGGCGAGATCAGGAACTTGCGAAATTTCATTCCAAGTCTTTCCGCCATCGATGGTGCGGACGATCACGCCTTGCGCTCCAACTGCCCATCCAAGATTGGCATTCAAGAAAAAGACATCCGTCAGTTCGGCATCTAGCTTCCAAGATTTCGGAAGCGGTTCGCGCGCCAAATCATGATCCGCACGCGCCACGGAAACTTGAAAGACCCAAGCGAAACAAAGTAACGCGATGATCGAAATGGTTGAGATTGATTTTTGCATCAGACCGCCTGGCTCTCGAGAAATTGGCGGCGGAGTCTAACAGGTTCAATCTAGTGAAACTATATCCGTATTCATCGAGTCGCGATCATTGCGACAACGCGCGTTGCGCCACAACAGCTTTGTTGGTGAGCACTTTCTTCATTTCGCTCTGCTAGCACTCGCTTGCTAGCCAGTCATGCTTGAGAGAAAACGATAGTAATTTGAGAAAATTTGCAAAAAGCGTGTAGAGAGTGCCAAGCATTCGCAGTTCTCTAAGAACCTATTCAAGTAGAACCCGCAATTTTGATTGTTTTCGAAATTTTCATCTTGAATTGACCTTTGGTGTCACACCGGAAGCAGATGTTAGGAGTAGAAGCGAGTGACAACCACTTGCATGGAAGGAAGCCAACCAGGCTCAACTTAATTAAGGAAGATAGAATGTTAGTACTTAGCCGAAAGCGTAATGAGCAAATCTTGATCGACGGAAACATCACTATTGAGGTGCTCCAGGTCAAAGGCAACACAGTTCGACTTGGAATCTCAGCTCCACGCGACGTGAAAGTACTTCGAGGCGAACTCAAACCCTTTGGCGTGCAAGTCATCGAAGCCGAGTTGCCGGCAAGCATGCCAATCGCCTATGCGGGCTAGTCTTGAACGCCTGAGCCGATTCGTTCAACAAACATGGCTTCAGACTTGCGTAACCAAAGGTCGCAAGTTTGTTTTTTCAAGTTTGTTCTCTTCAAAACGTGCCTTTGCTGATCGTGGCGGAGGCACTTTTTTGGAAGCATCAGCCATTTCCATCGCGAGTTGTTCCGGCAACAGTATCAGACTCTCTCCAAGATATAGTCGGTTGCGGCTTGGGCATGGATACTTGTTGTATTGAAAACCGGGACTGAAATATCCGCGTCTGAAATCATCAATGGAAACTCAGTACAGCCCAGCACAACGCCTTCAGCCCCCTCGTCATCAATCAGGGCTTTGAGTCTGCTGAGCGTGAATTGTTTTGAAGACGACTCAACTCGCCCAAAAGTCAGTTCTTTTTGAATGATTCGGTGAAGTTCATCAATCTCAGATTTTTGGCTGGGAACAATGACTTCGATGCCATGACTGGCGATCCTACCTGTCACGAAATCTTCTTCCATAGAAAATTTTGTGCCGACAAAACAGACGCGCCGAATCCCTTTGGCAGCAATAGCGGCTGCAGTTGCATCGGCAATATGCAAAATAGAAACGCTAGTTCGATCCACCACCGCATCGTAGACTTTGTGAGGTGTGTTGGCACAAAACATGACCGCTTCAGCTCCGGCCTTTTCCAACCTTTGACCAGCGTTTGCCAACAGTTCTGCGATTGCTGTCCAGTTGCCTTCAACTTGATACTGGTGGACTAAGGATTGATTCAAGTTGAACAAAACTAAGGGCGGATTCGTGTTGTCTCCAAAATGATCATTTACCGCCTGATTGATCGATTGGTAATATTCAACAGTCGAATGCCAAGAAGTTCCGCCGATGAGCCCGAGCGTACGCAAATCATTTCTCCGATGGACGAGAATCTCGTGGTAATAAATCATGATTCATTCGACTTCATCATATTCGTTTTGTTAATCTAATGCATGCCGCTCCAAGGCTTCCAGCAATCAGTTATCACGTCGGAAAAGATTAGTGAAAAGACAGTCGGTCAATAGCGTTTACTTTCTCTGTTTTCTTGTTGGCTT
>CAYMFZ010000471.1:0-4946 GCA_964389585.1 uncultured Pirellulaceae bacterium
GCTCACACGTCTCGCTGCCTCTCGTACAGACTGAACGGCGGGAAGCAACATTCCGATTAGAACACCGATGATCGCAATTACGACCAACAGCTCGACTAGAGTGAACGCGCGCCGGGCTGATTCAATTGTGCTACCTCGTTTTGGGTGGGGACGAAATGTGCATCCAAAAAAAGAGTGAAGCTGGGGACAATCAGTGTCCGTTAATCGCGAGTTGTTTAGGTGCATCTAACCATCCTTTTTGTCGTGACAACACAAGCCTTTGGTCTCAACGGAGTTGATTATTTACTCTCATTTTTTGGATGCTATGACCTCATTAGGCTATATTTTGTTCCTGACGATCAGTTTGATTTGACTTGATCAAACGTGTTCAAGAATTAAGTGCAGCAACATGATTGGAAGCTATGGGAAAGCAATGCATCTTGGTATGGAACTCTTCGCTTTTCGAAATAACGTCAAGCAAGACTAAAATCGGTCGCAGCGTTGAATGCGAGATTCGCCTGAAAGATCCAACGGTTTCACGAGTCCATGCAGAATTGCACTTTGATCCAGACCGGAAGAAAGTCGTGCTTCGTGATCTGGAAAGTCAGAATGGTACTTATGTGGACGGGCGACGCATTGGTGAGGCAACGATTCATAGCCAGTGCGAGATTCGGTTTGGAAAAGTCAAGTTCCGCTTGGTCTGGACTGATCCAGATTGTGATGAACGGGGTGACGCTTGGGAGAAAACATCTACTATCTCACTGAGCGATCCTGTTGAATTGACGCGGACCGAAAATGTGGTCTTGTCGTTATTGCTAGACGGTATCTCGGAACGAGAAGCAGCAAAACAACTGGTCGTCAGTTTTCACACCGTGCACAACCACGTTCGGTCAATTTACAGAAAGTTCGAGGTGAGTTCTCGAGCTGAGTTGATGGCGTTTTTCGTTGATAGCTCGACGACGGAAGTCGCGCCAAAAAAGGGCCAAGTCCAGCTTAGATAGTTGAAGTGACTAATGTTGCACGACTCTTAAGCCGGTTGGCACCGGTATTGAGTCGGAGGGAACTCTAAACAAGTTTTGTTGGCTCTTCTGCCGAACTGCGATGGTTGCAGCAACGCCTTTTCGACGCACGAACGGCGCTTAGGTTTGTGACTAGGTTTGTTTCTCATCATTCTCTCCAACTTGGTTTCATTGAAATTCGCGAGCCGGATTTGACTCGACCATTCAAATGCAAGTTGCCTCTAAATCCTTTCACAGAATCTCGAAAAGGATTTTATTCCTTGCTCAAACCCTTGGAAAACTTAAGTTTTTCCAAAAATCAAAAATTTACTGAAAGAACTTGCTGCTATCCGTCATTTGAGAAAAACGCACTTGATGATCTATCGAGGATGAAATGACAAAAGACGACAAGTTTACGCGACTCGCAAAAAATACATTTACGAATCGACTACCAGTTCCTTTGTTGATCTTCGCTTTGTTTCATGTTGCCTAATAGAGTTACTAAGGAGTGGAGTCGTGATTGGTGACATGAATCAGATTTATGGGTTTACGCAAAGAACTTCGCCGGATCCAGAGCCAAGTTCGCGGGTGCAGAACTTGGTGGGAGTTGCGGTTGGATTCCGTCGTTTCGTTTTCACAAGCCATCGACGAAGAGTGCAGCAGCATCGGAGCCAACGTAACGGTGACTGCACTTTGTCCGGGCCCGGTCGCAACTGAGTTCGTCGCTGCGGGTGATTTGTCAGGCGTCGACGTTTGGAAGAATGCGAAATCTCCAGAGAGCGTCGCCAAGGTCGGATACAACGCGATGATGAAGGGAAAACTGATCGCGATCAACGAATGGAAATTGAAAGCGCTGATTTATTGGATCGTCCCATTCATGCCAAGACGAATGATGCTGAAGACATCGCGGCAATCAATGGAAAAGTTAGACGTCTGAAGTGATAAAAACTAAAGCCAGCAATTTTGAGTTGCTCAGAAAAGGCTCGTAAGAAATTCCAACAAGCCTTTCTTGATGAACACGAAACTCGTTAACTGGGATGTCAAAAAAAGTCGAGAGGCTCAGGCTCCAGCGGTCCAACCCACTCAATTACGATTGTTGCTTTCGCGATTGCAGTTGAAAGGTAACCGTCAGGGTCTGTTAGTGTCCAAGGATGTAAAACTTTCGTTTCATGGTATAGGATTTCTTTTACCGCCCATCCTGGCGGTGGAGTGTACATGCTAATAGCGTAGTTGAGCTTTTGTTCCGCAAAAAAAGCTGAAAACAACTCTGCAAATTCTCGTGAGCCGTTAAAGCAATGACCACGTCCACTCAATTCAATATGTTTGTCTGCAACAATTTGTGAGAAACCGATTTTGGGTATGAGCAATGCGCAACAAACGAATAGCAATGGCATTAATAACTTCTTTTGCATCAAGAATCTCCCTTGGTAAATGTGAAAAAATCATGAGTCTGCTCCCACATCTGAATACCTCAATCAGTGTCTATGGTTTAGCAAAAACCAAGTTTTACTGAAAAGGCTTGAAGAGTTCGGAGTTTGTTTTTTAAAAGTAATGACGACGCAGTTGCGCCGCCATCCAAAGATTAGATGAAGAGGTCTTAGATATTCGGAATTGCTTTTCCGATGGGAACGACCAACGCAGAGCAGGAGTTGATCGAAAGTCTCCTACAGAAACGCGGGTTAAAGCGTGCTCCCACAGCTGAATACCCAAATGGACCAAGAAGGTGGTGAAATTTCGCCACTTTGATGAAATTTCAAATCACGATTTCTAAGATAATGAAAACGTTCAGCAATGCAGGCGGTATTGGCCCTGCGGGCGACGACGATGGTGGACAAATTGCATATTGTTTGTGTTCCTCGGGGCACTCCAGTTGTCAGACTGGGCACCCGACGGGGAAGCTGCAAGAGTCGAAGCTATGTGATTCCGAATGACAGTCTGCTGCTGAGGAAGGCGAACTTGAGGGTCGATGATTCTCTCTCGTTCTGAACTAGCGCCAGTCGCCTGTCAGACGCCATGTTGCCCAATGCTTGGCGGGGACTTTCTTTTTGAGCATGCTCACTTGAGTCGCTTGCAGCGCTTCGGATTTACTCATGCCGCTCTGCAAATTCTTGTAAAACTCCACGACAAAACGTTTGGCCATTTGGTCATTCAGTTTTTGTTTGCTTGTCAGCGTGGAATGAGCGCCCGCAAGTCGAAATGATTTTTCAATTCCAAACACGCCATCCGAACTTGAAGTTGCACCTGACCCGGAGTTGCAGGCAGACAAGACGACCAAGCCGACGCTGCTCAAATCGTTTTCAAGGACGTCATAAGCCGTTAGGAATTCACAATTTGACAGAGACTTTGCGTTGTGATCGTTTCGGTTACCCTTGATCAGAATTGCCGAGTTAAGCAGCGGGTATCGCTCCATGATGGATGCGTTTTCGTGTTGATGAAACGACTTCTGCCATTGCGAAGTCAAAACACCGTGAGCGGCAATATGAAGGGTTCCATAATTTGACAACTCGGCATTGACTCTGGCTTTCGTCACTTCATTTCCAGTTAAAAGGCTGCCGTGCGGAACGTGTTCGGTGAAAGAATCGAAGACGAACCTTGCCTCTGATGCTGCTTCTTTTAACTCGGGCAAATCTTCATTCGAATTTCCATTTCCTTTGAATAAGCCGCTGGTGATTCCGATGGCCAAACACCCGGGCAATGGCTTCGAATGGTTTTGCAGCGCAGCAAGTACCCGGGACGCATTTTCGTGCTGAACGATTTCAAGCTTTTCAATCAGATACCTTCTTCCTTTATCGATTGTGAGGTTGGCCCAGTTTAAATTCGAAAGCTCACCACTGGGACAGACGACCAACGTTTTGCAATCGATCAAATGAGGTAAGAGCTTTTTTAAGACGAGAGTCTCCAGGTCAATCGTTGTGCCACGCTTCTTCTTGATTCCTGGCTTTTTGATTCCTCGATCGGCCAGCGCCAGTTGTCCAATGTTGGAAATGCTGATGGTTTCATTTGTCGCTCGAATTGAATCGTCAATCTTTTTGACTCGTCCGAGATCGACGGGTACTACCGACAACTTACCTTTCACGTTGGAGGCTTGGCGAATTATCATTGCCAAATAACGTGGCGGTACTTGCTTCAGTGGAGAATTAAATTGCAAAATTTCTACGATGGCAACGTTCAGGGGCAAAAGCGCAGCTAGTTGCAAGTGTTTTTCTGAATCGGCATCAAGCGACGCGACCACGTGTTCAGATAAAAATGGTAGCAGCTTTCGAAAGGCATCGACTTTTTCCTTACCCAGTTGGGTCGTCGATGAGGAATTCGGAGATACAAAAAGAGCATCCGTGTGTTTCTCATTTATCAAACTGTACGCTTGCAATGCAGCGGCGAAAGTTTTGTTACTTTGAAGCGATTCTGTTGCGTATCTAGCGTCCAAAACGGATGTCGCGATTCCCTTTGAACGCATGGTCAATTCAAGAGCCAACTGTCGATTGGCTTCATTGTCATCCCGCCGACAGAGCTCAATTGCCAAGTCTCGCCCATCCGCAAAGTTTTTTGAAAGTGAAACGACGTTTGAATTTTCAATAGCGAATAGGTTTTGCGTATAAATATCCAGTTGTTGGCTTTCACCTTCGCGAATCAATCGACTCGCCTGTTGATATTGACCGAGCCCAATATGGGCGGCGGCACGATGATTCAGCGAATTTGCGAAACTGACTCGTCCCAGTTGCGCAGCGTCCAATAAGTTCAATATATCAAGCGATTCCTGGTATCTTTCTACGCGTATGAGGTAGATTGATTTCTCAAGTAGCGCACGCGGATGATGGGTTGGACTTGTGTCGGCCAGAATCGGCATGGCAAATTCCCAGTCTTTCTCTGCCTGAACGAAATCTCCCAACGCGAAGCAAACTCTTGCTCGGTACGACCTCAAAACGGCTTCGCTATTTTCTTTAGCGCTTGGCATACGCTCAGGATTAATTG
>CAYMFZ010000472.1:0-4927 GCA_964389585.1 uncultured Pirellulaceae bacterium
CAAACTGGCGAAAATACGACTTCAATCGCGATAAAGTTCAGATGACGAACTACTTGATCGACTATCGACCTTTGGTTGCCGTGTCGGGACACTACGGCAACTTTGAAATGGGTGGTTATGTAACTGGTTTGTTGGGAATGCCGTCATATACAGTGGCGCGAAAGATGGACAATCCTTATCTAGACGAATTCATCAATCGCTTTCGTGGACACAATGGCCAGTTCATTTTGCCAAAAGAGGGCAGCGCTCCCGCGATCCAAGAAGTTCTCGACAGCGGTGGTATCCTGACTTTGTTGGGCGACCAACATGCGGGCACCAAAGGATGCTGGGTTGACTTTCTGGGTCGACCAGCCGCGTGCCACAAAGCCGTCGCGCTGTTTACTTTGTCGGGAAATGCACCGATGATGGTCAGCTATTGCAAGCACACCGATCAGCCATTGCATTTCGAGATTGGGTGCACCGGCGTGGCGGATCCGCTTGAAATGGATGAAAGTCTACGCGACGTCAAAAAGCTGACGCAGTGGTACAACGACCGCTTGGCCGATGCAATCCTCGAATGCCCTAGTCAGTTTTGGTGGGTGCATCGACGTTGGAAAGAAAAGCCCGTTCGCAAAACCAAAAAGCGTCTGGAATTAATGCAAGAACAACAACTCAAAGCGGGGTAGCGAGCGATCCTGCCATCGCGTCTTATATGAAGCATCCATTCCTTTGAGCTGAACCCGCAACGTGACCTAGCCGCTTCCCATTCCGTTACTTCTCAATGCAGTATCGCAGTTTTTTAAACACAGACCCTCCGCTCATTGTCGATATCTGGCGACGTCAGCATCCGTTCCGTTCGCAAGTCTCAGCGGTTACGCGAACCATTCTTGATCACCATATCTTTTCAAAACCGTATTTTGATTTTGATGGATTCATTCTGGCGATTGACGATGAAAGCCCCGAGGGGCCAACGCCAGTAGGGTTTGTGCATGCGGCATTCGATGCCAACGACGATCTTTCGGACTTGAATAAGAAAGTTGGAATCGTTTGTCAATTAAAAGTCATTCCCGGCGAACGCAGCGAAGAAGTCGCTGACAAGTTGTTGCAAAAGGCGATAGAGTATCTTGTTGCCAACGGTTGCGAGGAAGTTTATTGCGGATCACGATTCCCCAACGCTCCTTTTTATCTGGGGCTGTACGGTGGAAGCCAGCTTCCTGGTTTTTTGGTCGACGATGAACAAGCGATTGCTGCCGTGAAGCGGAACGGCTTTGTTGAAAACGATCGAATCGTCGTAATGGAGCGAAGGCTCGCTGGGTTCCGAACGATCGTCGATCGGGAGCAGATGGCGTTGCGACGGCGCTTTCAAATCAATGCTGCGGCGGATCCGCTTGAAACTTCTTGGTGGGAAAGTTGCACGGTTGGCATGTCCGAGCGTGATCGGTTCAGCGTGTACGACAAGTCGAGCCAAAACGTTTGCGGAAGCGTAAAATTTTGGGACATTCAGCCCCTGGCCAATCATTGGGGCGTCCTTGCTCGTGGCTTGTATGGCCTTAAAGTTCCCGAGGAACATCGGCGTGGCGGTATCGCAACGTTTCTCGTCGGCGAATCATTGCGTCATTTGATGCAGCAAGGAATCGGTGTGGTAGAGGCACAAACTAGAGAATCTGATCAGCCCGCAATTGGCGTGTTTAAGAAATTGGGGTTCGAGCAGGTTACTGAGGGGATTTTGATGTCAAAACGACTCGACTGATGTCGCCGTGTTTTTTCGACTAAGTCTTCATCACATCGACGCATAATGGATTGTCGGAGCAATCGTCAGTCAACCCTGTGTCAGTTAACCCTGTTAGAGTGTGCCTCCAGTGTAGAACAGTTGTCCTCAACTGTTCCCAAAATCACCCATCAGATTTGTTCTTTTCAGTGGCCTGAATCCCCTTTGAAAACGACGCTAGAATGCCTAATAATGTCAGGCCAGCGTCAAGCAAACTATGAAGGTTTGCTTCGTTTGAGATGACGATCGTAGGATGGGTTTTTTCCCATTGAATTTTGATGAGCGCGTTTCGGCCTAGTGCCAACCCAACAAATTGAATTTCAGACCAATGACAAAAAACAAGAACTCAACTTCATCTTCAACGTATGACGGAATGATGATTGAGGCCGAGGGGTTGTGTAAGTTCTACGGCCCTTTCGCCGCCGTGAACGACGTTTCGTTTTCAGTTCCCCGCCGACAAGTATGTGCTTTCCTGGGCCCCAATGGTGCAGGCAAATCTACAACGATGAAGTTGTTGACAGGGTTCTTGGCACCGACACGTGGGAAGATTTCGATCGCGGGTTGCGATATGCAAACTGATCGAATCGCCGCCAGCGAACACATCGGATACTTGCCAGAAAATGGCCCGCTTTATGAAGAGATGACGCCGAGAAGTGCCTTGGCCTATCTGGGGCGAGCACGCGGATTGTCTTCGTCAAAGAAGAAAGAGCGGATGGATTTCGTCGCTGACAAATGCGATTTGATTGAAGTTTGGAACAAACCGATCAGCAAATTATCACGCGGATTTCGTCAGCGTGTTGGCATGGCCCAAGCTTTGTTGCACGACCCCGACGTCTTGATTCTGGATGAACCAACGAGTGGACTTGATCCGAATCAGTTGGTTGGCATTCGCCGCTTGATCAAAGAATTGGGTGAGTCGAAAACCGTTTTGCTGTCGACTCATATTCTTCAAGAGGTCGAAATTCTTTGCAGTCGGGTCGTTTTGATTGACCAAGGTCAGCTTGTGTTTGACGATTCAATTGGCGAAATGGGTCAAAGAGATCAAATGCAACAAAAGTTCCATCAGCTAACTCAGTTCTCTGCAACAACTGTAGTTTCGTAATCGCCCGTTATATTTCGAGTTGCGAGTTTCGAGCTTCCATTTTTCGAGCTGGCATTTTTAAGTTCGCGTTTCAGTTTATTAAGTCAATTTTTTCGTGGAGTTGGTCGCAACATGTTTCGATGGCACGTTGTTTCAGCAGTTTTTTGGCGAAACGTCAAACAGTATTTCTCTGGTCCGCTCGGGTATCTGTTTATCGTCGTGTTTGTGACGGTTTGCGCCGTGATGGCGTTCAGCCCGCAATTTTTCGCCGACAACCAAGCGACACTTGATCAACTCAGTTTGTACTTTCCAATGTTGCTATTGTTTTTCATTCCCGCGATCACCATGTCGGTGTGGGCGGATGAAAAACGGCAAGGCACTGATTCGATTCTGTTTACTTTGCCGGCGTCCGACTTTGATATCTTGCTCGGAAAATACCTTTCGGTCGCCGCGGTCTACACCATTGCGCTTTTGTTCTCACTAACCCAAGTCGTCGTGCTTGAAGTGTTGGGCAATCCGGATTGGGGCGTGCTTTGTTCGACCTACGTTGGCTATTGGTTGGCGGGATTGGCTTTGCTGGCGATCGGAATGTTCGCGTCGTCGCTGACAGGAAGCGCGACGGTGGCTTTCGTTTTGGGTGCAATCCTGTGTGCGGTGCCTGTTCTGATCGGATACTACTTCAGTGGCGTCGTCTGGCTTGAGCGTCTTGGGTTCTCTTGGAATCTTCGAGATTTTACGCTTGGTTTGATCCCTCTTGGTAACGTCGTTTACTTCTTGGCTCTCACAGTGTTGATGCTGTACCTGAATTTGATTGTGATTAGCAAGCGGCATTGGAGTCGTGGTCAACAGGTCAGCATTGGTGGACAATTTCTCATCCGTGCGATCTCGCTGGGCGTTGCGTTGATTGCGTTTGCGTATCTGTGCAACACCGCCGTTTCCAGTCTTTGGTCGCGAGCTGATTTGACTCATGAAAAGCTTTATACACTCGATAAAGCAACAGTTGATACCCTCGAAAAAGTTCGAGCGGATGATCGCGAGGTCACCATTCAGGCCTTCGTCAGCAAAGACGTTCCGCGAAAATACGTGAATGCCAAAAAGCAGTTTGTGGGATTGTTGCGACAGTTTAGCGAATATGGCGGCAACAACGTCAATGTGCGGTTTGTCGATGTGAAACCCAATAGCGACGAGGCTCTCGACGCCCAGCAGCAGGGCATTGTGCCCGAGGACGATCGTTCGGATGTTGGTGGAAGGACGATCGAACAACAGGTCTATCTAGGCGCGACGATCTCCAGTTCGCTTAACGACGTGACCTTGCCGTTTGTTAACGACGATGCTTCGATTGAGTATGAGCTCAGTCGGTCTATCGCGTCGACGGTCGATAAGAGCAAGGAAGTCACTGTTGGGATCGTTGACACCGACGCGCATTTCGGTGGCCCGGAAATGGAAGGACGACGGATTCAGTGGTCGTATGCTCAGACTTTGGATGAGCTGAAAAAGCAATTTAAGATCAAACACATCGCTCCCGGAAATCTTGCTGATTACGTCGAACCGGTTGGTGCAGAATCGTTGGCGAAAGAAGCAGGCGAAGAGAAAAAGAAGGTCAAAGAAGCGCCTAGCGTTTTGTTGGTCGCTGATCCAAGCAGCCTCGACGAAGGTGCGATGGTCAGCCTGATCAGTTATATCGAATCGGGAAAGCCAACAATTCTGTTGACGGATCCCCTGCCCTTTTTCTGGACTTTTCAAAACCCCGTCAGCATTGGCGTTTTGAATGCACCAGCGATGCCTCGCGTTTCGGCGCAGTCGCCTTACGCTCAAATTCTTAGCAGTTCACCAGGGCCAAAAGCCGATGGTGGAACGGCGTCTAAGCTGATGCGAGCAATCGGCGTCGATTGGGATCATGATTCGGCGGCTTGGGGAGTTGATAACCCGCATCCAAATTACAAAGCAGCCTGGCCCGAATACTTGGGCAATCGTTGGCCAGAGTATTACGGTGCCTATGACAAAGCCCTCGTGTTCGCCCGCAATCATGGCGACGTTACAGCGTTTAATGAGAGCAGTCTCGTTTCAAGCGGACTTAAGGAGTTGCTGTTCTTCTATCC
>CAYMFZ010000473.1:0-4920 GCA_964389585.1 uncultured Pirellulaceae bacterium
GAACTGAAAAGGATGGCAACTGCCAAACTGAAAACCGAAAACCGGCGAAGCATAGCAAACTCCGAAGCGAAACAAGGTGATAGTTATTGGTGAACAATTTGCCGAAATCGCGAGTTCACAGAAAACTCAATTCGCGTTTCGTTAATCGAGAATTGTCCAGTTTAGTCGGCGTAAGAAACGAATTGAACCAATGGGCTGGGAATTGCTCGGTTCTGTGTAAATCTTCGCTGATGTAGATCGTGTCAGGAGGGTCAGAGCAGAATTGCTGAATTCCGGGTCGCTCAACAGCAAGCTAGACCTAGTTTGGGTTGGCCAAACGGCTGAGTTCTGCCAACCGATTCTGATCTCCTTCCCATTTCTTCATGTCGCGTTTTTGCACGCGAGTCAATTTAGAATCGTTCCACCTTTTAAAATCGCCTTTGGCTTGCTCGATGGATTCACCGCGTTGCTCGAGCGAAGAAACCAACTGATTGAAGGCTTTTTGATCCGCGGAATTGATAACACTCACGTCGGCGCTAGCTAGTTCATGGATCAGCTTTGTCAGGTATTGATGGCTTGCGAATCGAGCTGGGTCTGCTCCGTTTTTCAACATAAATGAGCAAGCTTCGAAGTGGCCTTTGGATGCCGCATACATCACTGCGGTTTCTCCACCTAGTTCTTTGGCCCTTCGTTGGTTGATGTCGACGTTCAATTCCAACAGCAGTTGGATTCGATTTTCAATCTCCACCCCAGATCGAATCACACAGAACAATGGAGTTTCTCTAAGGTCTAAATCCTTGGCCCGACTGACGAGGTTAGGATCTCCACCGTGATGAAAAACCAATTTAGAATGATCAGAACTTATACGGCAAGCTAGATGTGTAACGGAATAGCCTGCTTGAAACTCAGGTGCCATTCCAAAATCATCTGTGAAGAAGACGTTGGGATTGGCTCCGGACTTGAGCAAGATTTCAAACGCATCAACTCTTTTGTACTGAAGCGACCAAAGCAACAAAGACATATTGCCGTTGCCAAGAGTGTTTACGTTGATACCGGAATCGATCAACTTTTTCAGTCGAATTTTATCACCAGAATCAATTGCGTTACATGTCTCTTGGATTTGCGCATCTTCGAAAAAGTCACCGGCCTTCCATTTCAAAAGTTGAAAAACCGCTCGTTTTTCTTGATGATGGACAACGCTTTTTTCTTCCGTTTGAATGCATCCGCAATAAAAAAGTGCCAACGCACAAACTGTGGATCTGATTAGGCGATTTGTAGTCTTTTCGATCAGGTCATGCTCTCAAAAATCGAATTGTTCGAAACCCTCGTGGCTCAGAATAACCTAACGGAAATGATGGCCTTTCAGTAAATCAGCTTACTGAATTCCAAGTCGGTGTGCGATTGCAAACTTACTCGTAATCGTTTGTACAAGCTTAACGGCGGTGATTGGTTTTTGAATGAAGCCAAGAGCACCCAGCTCAAGTGACTGATATTGCTCATCAGCGCCAGCACTACTGAGCATTAGAACAACAATGTGGTCATTGGTTTCGTCCGCGCGGATCTTCTCAAGAATTTCCAATCCCGAGATATGGGGCATGAAAATGTCCAGAAGAATCATGTCTGGCTTGAGTCCGCCAATCGTTTCCATCACCGAGCGGGAATCAGTTTCCTGGCTAACCGATTGAAATCCAGCGCTCGCCAACTGAGTGGAGACAACGCGGCAAACTAATTCGATGTCGTCAACAATCAGAATCTTCTTGTCGAAGACATTTAAGACGACTGAGGCTTTTTCTAAAATCGTAGAGTCGTTTGACATACTAAAGCATACGTCAGATCCAGCGCTTGGACGATAAAAAGTCGAATGAAAGAAGCCCTTGATCAGGTTGGAATTCAGTTTTTCCGACGATATCGAGAATCCGATTCTGCCGTTGCATTTAGCCTGATGAATCGGCTCACCACCCCATCATTGGCGGGTAATATGCAAAAAAGAAAGCCCGCAAAATTTCAAATTTGCGAGCTTTTTTATAAGGGTGAGTAAGGGGACTTGAACCCCCAGCCTCCGGAATCACAATCCGGCGCTCTAACCAATTGAGCTATACCCACCATGAGTACTGAGGCAAAATTCTAAACTTGGGTTCGCCATGGGTCAACGCATTTTAACAGACAACGTCCGTTTTTGTTCACTCTCTGACGTGAAAGCTGGCGCGACCGGTACACACCGACATCTTAGGGAAAGACCACCTTCGAAATGAGCTGATCGGGGGCTGCTTTGGGATGAGGTAAAGATGAAAATCAGTTGACTGGCTCGGATTGCAAAGCAAGCTTCATCGCTTCTTCTTTGTCAAAAAGTAGATCACGACGATTTGCGCGAGTCCTAACACCATGAAGAAGATTCCTAACCCTGTCCATTGTGCCGATTCGGCAAACTCCAGTTCAACTTTTGAGGGACGAGTAATGCAGATCCAGCCCACGATAAACGAGGCGATGATCGAGATGGCAAGTTTTCCCAAAAGTAATGAACGAAGCATGGGAAGTCGAGCGTTTCCTTGAATGGAGTCTTATTGGGGTTTAAGTTTTGCTGCCCGCACCCTCGGTTCATCAATTGGCCAGTTCGCCAGATGAACCGGCGCCGACATGGCGCCGACATCTTATTCCGGTTTACGTCCAACGAATTGATAATAGGGCGTTCGAAAAAAGGGTACGTACGGCATACGGCTGCGTTCCTCGACCAAATCGACTTGCTCAAAATGGTGTCGCAAAAACGGCAAATGATCTGGCGAAGGAAAAACGTTGTCCGTCGAAAACCAGGGAGGCCAGATGGTTCGGGAAAGCCAACGATGCTTTTTCGTCCCTTCGGCAGGGTACTTTCGACCAACGTAGAAATCGACGACGCCGATATGTCCGCCGGGCTTCAGCATCGCCAAAGCATTTTCAATCGCGGCAAACCAATCGGGAATCATGGTCAGCGAGTACGAGAAAGTCACAACGTCGGCTTGGCCTTCAGGCGGACGGAATTTGGTTGCGTCGGCGACCACGGCTTCGGCATTGTTCCAGCCGCGGGCTTCGAACCTTTCACTGGCGACCTTCAGTAACGATTCGGAGAGATCGACGACGTAAACTTTTTTTAGTTTTTCGATGTCGTCGGCCAGGTTCTCAATATTCGAGCCTGTTCCACCACCCATGTCCACCCAAACGCCACACTCTGGCTTGGGAACCGAGGCGTACATTTCTTCCCGGCCTTTTAACAGTCGCCGTCGAAAATCGTCGTAGGCGTCGGCTTGTCCTCCATAAAAACTTTCCATGCGCTCGGCATGACTATCACCGCGCACTGGTTTGAGCACCATGTGATAGAGGATCTTCATGTCTGAGAAAAAGCCCATACGTCTCGCGTCGATAGAAGGTTAAAACTGAAGAATTAAAAATCAGAAGAGCGTTGTCATTGAAGTTTCAGCCGTGACTGATTCAACAGGCGAATTGAACAGAAGAAATCCATTCGTTCAACTAGTGGTTTGTCAGCCCTCAAGTTTAGGGTGTTGAAAATCAGCCGCCACGCGTTAGCGTCCGGTTTTACCAGACTGAACTGGGGGCTAACGCACTGCGGCTTATCTTAGATTTGAGCTTTGACAAGCCACTAAGCACTCAGTTCGGCAATGTAGAAGCTTCCGTAAGTGTGGACTCGGTCTTTTTGATGAAGCTCATTCGCAAGCTCGGTGTTGTACTTCAGCATCGGACTGACTTTCTTGATTTCACCGTCATGATTGATTTGGACTTCGTCGATGAAATCGGTGCGTAATCCGCCGCGGTTGGTGCCGCTCGATCAACGATGGCTTGCCATTCCGATTCCAGGAGCGGAAAAAATTGATCGCTCAGCCAATCCATATGATCCAACAAAATGTAGCGGGAGATCGTGCCGTCATGCTTTTCCAAAAAGCCTTGAACCGAATCGGTGTGAGTTGAGACTCGGTCAACCGCGCCCGATTTCAGTTTCTCAAAATTGTCGGCCTTCAAGTACTCCGGACAGCAATCGCGAGTGTAAGCCCCGTTCATGTAGAGTCGCCAGAAATAATTGTCTTTCATTGGCAACTCAACAAAAACGCTTTCCATGCAATCCTGAATGAACTTGACCAAACCGCCTTGGTACTGCATTTCAATCTGTCGCCTTTGTGCCTTGGGGACACCTAGCATCGACATGGTTGTGTCGCGGTTCATGGTGAACTTCATCAAGCCCGACCAGAACTTCTTCTTCAAGTGTTTCTCGTAAATCTCTTTTTGCTCGTCGAGAGTTTGAGCATTGAGAATCGAATCGAGGTGAGGCCGAACACGAATCACGTTATCGGTATAAGTACGAATCATCCGAGCGATCGTGCCTGACGTTCCGCGGTCGTAAAAAGTCTTACGTCGGTGGTCAAACCATTTGATTTTCTTGTCCCAAAATGACTGTGACCACGCCGGCAAGCTTGAGCGAAGTTTCTGTTCGTAGATGTCTTTGATTCCGGTGTGGCGGCCCTCGCCAAACATCTTGAAGAAGTCTTCGAATTCAAGATTTCGAATCGCGCTCATCTTTAAATCCAGCAGCGCGTTCTGGCGAGGATTCATGTCTACCGCGTTAACGTGGTTAGGACCTGCGAGCGCGTAGTCCAGCGCGTTGCAACCGGCGGAAGTGATCACCAACACATTGTCGTCTGGCCCGAATTCGAGCGCGACTCGATCAAGCCTTGGGTCTTCCCAGCACGTGTTGTAAACGAGGTTGTTGCCATGGACCGTCGTAAAAATTCGACGGTTGACCCAGTCCAGAAACGCCATGATTTTCCGCGAGAAATTGAGCTGCTGTTGTTATTTAAATGAGCAATTTGACTCCTGCGAAATCGGCTCATTCCCAGCACGGGATTGTATCAACTCACAACAAAATTCGACAGCGGAGCGCTATTTGACTTTGGTGTC
>CAYMFZ010000474.1:0-4916 GCA_964389585.1 uncultured Pirellulaceae bacterium
TCGAAAGATCCCGGCTCAATGGATGCTGCGACCCAGCCTGGAATTGCCGCTGATCCAGCGGTTGGCCAATCCGCCGTTGCGACCTTGGCGCGCGAAGTGTCGCCTTCCGTGTCTGGTTCGAACCAAACGGCTTCCAGTCAAACGGCTTCCAGTCAAACGGCTTCCAGCCAAACTCCCGCCGTAGCGAAGTCTGATTCAGCAACGAATTCGTTGGCTGCTTCTACCGTCTCTTCTACCGAGTCTTCAATCAGCATTGAAAAGCACTGGGACCAGATGTTGGAGGAGATGGGAGACATGACGGCGGATATGGCTTCTGATTATCATTCGCTCGAAATGTCCGATCCCGATCGACTGGTCGTGACGTTGACCGATACGGTTAATCGCGACTTGTGTGCCAAGCCGGAACGGAATAAAAAATTCGAGGTTGCGCTTGAGAAAATCACTGGGAAGAAAATTCGAGTTGATTTCATGGCGACCAAAGTCAAACGTGCAGAGCAAGCAGTGTCGCCAAAACTGACTCGCGTCCAACAGATTCGAAAACTTCAAGAAATCTCATTCGTCAAAGAGACGCTGTCGTTGTTCGATGCGGAAATCACGGGTTACCATGAACCTGTGAGGACAAAATCGACGTAGATGGATAAGATGCAAAGTACGACGCGGCTCTAGGCTTGTTGAATGGTTTGAGCTGTTATGTTGGCGCCGAAAGAAATCAATTAGGAGTAGAGAATGTTAAAGGGAATTGGAAACATCGCAGCTTTGATGAAGCAAGCCCAAACCATGGGCCCAAAAATGCAAGAGCAGATGGAGCTGTTGAAGTCAAAGCAAGTCGTTGGCACGTCGGGCGGTGGAATGGTGACGGTTCATGCCAACGGGGCGGGACAGATTCTCAAAGTTGAAATTGATTCAACGCTCGCGGAGAAAAACGATGTTGAGATGATCAGCGATTTGTTGCCGGCTGCGATCAACGATGCGCTTGCCAAGCAGCAGCAAATGCGAGTTGAAGTCATGCAGTCGGTTACCGAAGACCTGCCTTTGCCGGGTAACATGGAAAATATGTTGAAGCAGTTTATGGGGGGAGCGGAGTCTAGTGACGATCCGCAACCTCCTGCGGCTCCTGGGGTTTAGTCGATGGCAGAACTTTCTGATTCCGTAACGCACATGATTGACCAGCTTTCTCGGCTGCCAGGAATTGGGCGTAAGTCAGCAGAGCGATTGGCCTATCACATACTTCGGGTTCCCGAGTCGGAGGCATTTGCGCTTTCCGATTCAATTCGAACGGTGCGTGAGAATGTGCGCTATTGCGATATTTGCTTCAACCTTGCCGAGAGTGAGATGTGCAATATCTGTCGTGATCCCGCTCGCGATCAGAAAACACTTTGCGTCGTTCAGCAACCGCGAGATCTGATGGCGCTCGAACAGTCGGGAACTTACAAAGGTCTTTACCATGTTCTTCTCGGGCGAATCGCTCCTTTGGAAAATATTGGTCCAGATCAATTAACCATTGATCAACTTGTCGGCCGAGTCGCGCAAGGCGAATTCTCGGAAGTCATCATGGCGACCAACCCGACCGTCGAGGGTGATGGGACGGCTTTGCATATTTCCAATCTACTGAACGACTACGAAGTTTCGCTTTCTCGACTGGCTCGCGGAATCACGACTGGTAGCATTCTTGAGTACACGAACAAAGAAATTCTTGCTGACGCACTGTCAGGGCGTCAGCCACTTTGACACGACGATTTGACAACTTTCAAATTGTTTTGAATCAAGCTATGTTCGAAACAATGAAACGTCTTTAGTCAACTTGATTCTTGCTATTTTTCCGCTGATGGATTGTCCGCAAAATCAAAAGAATTTTTTTTCAAGTTCAGACTTTTTTCGAAAACATCTATTTTCGTGATCTTCGTTTCGCTTTACGCGTGAATGAGTTGTAAAATGAAGAGTAGGCTACGGTTAGGCTAATCGCGAGTCGCTAATTCGTATTACGTTGAGTCGCGTGTTTCGCTAAAAGTCATTTCGTATTTCAGACCGTACCCAATAAGGAATTTGAAACCTCGTGAGAATTTCATTCGGCCAAAGTCTATCTCAAAAGCAATCCCAAAAGCTGGCTCCGCGCATGATCCAGTCGATGGAGATTTTGCAAATGGGAACCGCTGCGCTGGACGAAAAAATTGAACAGGAACTGATTGAAAATCCTGCTCTCGAGCGAACCGATGAATCCGGTTTTCCTGAAGACGAACCGAAAAACAAACTCGACAAAGAAAAAGAAACCAAAGACGTCGAGCAGAAAGAGATGGTCGTCGAAGAAGGCAAAGGCGGCGAAGATGACTTCGAACGCTTGCTGAATCTCGACAAGGACATTCCCGATCACTTCGACGAGAGCACGCGACCGTCATCCAATCGGATTCAAGAGAGTGGTGATCGTCAGCACGATATGATTGCCAACATCGTTGATCGTGGCGAAACGTTGCAGAGCTTTCTGTTGGCGCAGCTTCATGAAATGGATCTTGATGCGGCTTTGTTGAAGATGTGCGAGCGAATTGTTTCGGCGCTTTCTGCCAAAGAAGGTGGACGCTTGAAAGTCGGATTGGCTGACTTGCTTCCGGTTGACGCGACGCCAGAGCAGTTGGAACTTGCCGAGGAAGCGCTTGCTCACGTCCAGCAATTGGAACCGGCTGGAGTTGGTGCTCGCGATTTGAGTGAGTGCCTTCTGCTGCAGCTTTCTCCTGAACTTGAGCATGTTCAAACAGTTCGGACATTGATCGTTAACCATTTGGAAGACCTCGAAAAGAACCGTCTGCCTCAGATTCAAAAGGCAACAGGTTTGACGATAGAAGAGATCCACGAAGCGTGGGACGAGTTGAAAACACTTGATCCGCGACCGACCAGCCATTTTGTTGACGACTTTGTTCCAACCGTCACACCTGACATGTGGCTTGAGACGGACGATGAAGGCAACTATGTCGTAAAGATGGAGGAAGGACCGACGCGCAGTCTTTACATCAGTAAGTACTATCGGCAGCGGTTGGCCAACGGCAAAGCGACGGCGGAAGAAAAGGAATTCATCAAGCGAAAAATCACATCGGCACAATGGCTGATCGAATCAATTGAGCAACGTCGTAGTACGTTGATGCGTGTTGCCCAAGAAATTGTGATTCATCAAAAAGATTTTTTCGACAATGGGCCTGAGTTTTTAAAGCCTTTGAAAATGGACCAGATTGCGGAGAAGGTCGGAGTCGCCGTGACCACAGTCAGCCGAGCGGTTGATCAGAAATGGCTGGAGACGCATCGTGGGATTTTGCCATTGAGAATGTTTTTTATGGGCGGAACAACAAACGAAGATGGCGAAGATGTCGCTTGGAACAAAGTTCGTATCGAGTTGCAAAAACTAATCGACGATGAGGATAAATCCAAACCCTACAGCGATGTTGAGATTCAACGTCGGTTAAAGAATTTGGGTTTTACGGTCGCTCGCCGTACAGTAACCAAATATCGCGAAAAATTGGATATCCCCAGTTCTCGCCAACGCCGCGATTGGTCAAAAAAGAAGAAGCCGCCAGAGAATCTGTAGGCCCAGTCTTTAAAAAATGTGAGTTGTAGATCACAGAGTGTTATGCCTCTCGCGCCTCACGCTTGTCGTGAGCATGCTTACGCGAGCGTGAGCGTAAACATGGCACCCGTCAGTTCATTCATCGTGCACGGCTAATCATTCTCCATAGTTTTGGGTTAGGCTCAGTGCCGCGTATCGGTTGCGTTGATTCCGTCAAAGTTTCCCGAATCCGCATACTTATTTGGCTTGCCACTCACCAAGGATTGCCCAAGAGTTTTCGCAAGGAACTTCTCTTTTTTCTCCCTGCAACTTGCGAATCCTGTCCGCCAAAGTGAGAATAGGATTCAAAGTCTATTCCAATACTAAGTGGTTATTTGACAGGGAGTCGACGTTGTTAGTCTGGTTATAGGATAACCAGCAAAACAAGCCACTCGTTGGGTTGGCCTGAGGCTAGCGCCAACGGCTCACAGTTTTTGGAATAGGCTCTACGAAAGAATTGGTTGAAACCAAGCGGTGACGCTGGTGGAAATTCCAATTTCATTGTTCGAATTGATCATAACTTTTCACTCGCGGAATAATTTCGAATGGTATCGGCGAGTGAGCCCAAGGCGGTTGATAAAGAAAACGCTCCCGCGATTGGAACGGCTAAATGGACTGCCCCTAACGAGCGTCGGTTGAATCGCGTGTTAGACACGACGATGCGAGTCACGACGCCAGAGAATATCGCCTTTAATTACCAAGTCGTCGGGCCGTTTCGCCGCGTGTTCGCTTATGGACTCGACCTGTTGATTGCGGTTGGAGGATACGTTGTATTCATTGTTTTGATCTATCTGTTGTTAACATTCGTGCTGATACCAGTAGCGGGCAGCATCGGCGGAACAGGACTGATCGAAGCCGTAGTTGGCGTGCTTCAGGGGTTCATTAGTATCGGCTTCTTCATCGTCTATTGGTTTTACGGAGCGTACTTCGAAACAAATTGGAACGGCCAAACGCTTGGCAAGCGCATTATGAAAATGCGGGTGATTTCCACTGACGGTTCCGCGATCGACGGTGTTCAAGCGATCCTGCGAAACTTTTTTCGGTTTCTTGATAGCATGCCATTTGCTCCATGGGCTGCGATGTTTCAGTTAGAACAGCAAGTGTTTCAACTCCCTCCTACGTGCCTAATCGGTTTAGTACTCATGATGCTGACGAAGAACTTTCAACGGGTCGGTGATCTTGTCGCCGGTACCGTAGTCATTTCTGAAGAGCAAAAGCGTCCTCCCAACCTCGCCACGTTTACAGACGAGCGGGTTCCGTTGTTGGCTGAGTTGATCCCTACAAGCTTCGTTGTGCCTGCCACCATGGCGCGGGCGATCGCAGACTATGT
>CAYMFZ010000475.1:0-2351 GCA_964389585.1 uncultured Pirellulaceae bacterium
TGGCGAATCCCACTACGATGATCGCACGATTTTAGGTTTTGAAATGTCTTCTAAATGAACTTGAGACTTTTGGTTCCCGGCATGCACTCAGCGATGAGCATTGCAAACCTGCTCTTGCCAGCGATTTGCATTAGCGTTGGCGCCGCGGTGGTTTTATTGAGTTTTCTTCTGTTCAAATCTGGTCGAGTTGATTGCGATATGGGCAATCGATTCGCAAGCTCGATCGACCAATCAAGAACGCTGCAGATTCAGGATCCAACTTCAGTCCGCAGATAGGTCGAACGTTTCCCTTGGTTCTTCGACCTAAGATTCGCTGACGGATTTCAAACAGAAGATCTAGCAAACCACCGTTTGAGAGGAGGTTGAATGTGAACTCAACTATACCGAATCCGCAAATGCTTGCATGTCAGCGGCGTAGCCATCAATCCGTTTGGTCATTGCAATTTTCGCCGCTTCCAATTCTGAGACTTCATCAGCAGGGACGTAGGTGAATGTATAGAACTTGACTTTCGGTTCCGTGCCGGATGGCCTCGCAGCGACGTAGTTGCCTTCAATGCTTGTTTCGAAAATCAGAACATTGCCCTCTGGTCCGGAGATTGGTTCAGTGCTTCCGTCGGGTAGAAGTCGCTTGCCAGTGGAATAGTCACGGACGCCAACGACATCGAGGCCGCCAAGTTTTGTTGGGGGATCGGATCGGAATTTCGCCATCAAGTTTTTCATTCGCTTCATCCCGTCGGATCCTTCCATGCGAATGTTGATCAAGCGTTCTTGATGGTAGCCATGCTTTTTGTAAAGCGAATCCAAATGATCCCACAGCGAGATGCCTTGGGACTTAACCCAGGCCGCCAATTGAGTCATCAACATGCAGGCCACCGCGCCATCCTTGTCTCGGCAATACTGACCGACCAAAAAACCATGTGATTCCTCGGTGCCATAAACAAATCCGTCCGGCCCATCGACGTCCATCACGTTGCAAATCCACTTGAATCCGACCAAGTTTTCGTCGGAGCAGCGAACGGAATAGGCATCGCAAATCCGACGCAGCATTTGCGTCGTGACCAAAGTCGTTACCACGTAGCTATCATCATTCAGCGTGCCCGCCGATTTTCGCTGGTTCAAAATGAAGTCGCCCAGCAACGCACATAATTGATTTCCGTTAAACGTCTTCCACTCGCCAGATGGTTCCATCGTGAGCGGCGCCGCGGCCCCCATTCGATCGCAGTCCGGATCCGATGCCAAAATCAACTCTGCTCCGGTTCCTTTCGCATGTTCGATGATGGCTTCGAACACGATCGCGTTCTCAGGATTGGAGACGTGCCCGGGAACGTTTGGGAAATCGCCACTCGGCTCACGATGCGGTTCGTAGATTTCAAGCTGATCAAAGCCGACTTCGTTGAGCAACGACTTCACATTGAATTCTCCGACGCCATGCAGTGGAGAAAAGATCACCTTCAAATCGCGCGGTCCGTCAAAGCTATGCTTTAAATGCTCGGCCATCAAAGCCTTGTCGACTTCCTCGCGGATGATGTGGACTTTGTTTTCCTTGACCGCCGTTTGGAAATCGACCGCAGGGATCTCTTGGACCTGGCCGACTTTTGCGATTACGGCTTTGTCATGTGGCGGAATAAGTTGAGCACCATTCGCCCAATACACTTTGACCGCGTTGTCGCTTGGCGGATTGTGGCTCGCGGTGACCATAATGCCACAGTCACAATTTTTGTATCGAATGAGATAAGACAACTCTGGAGTGCTTCGGTAGTCATCGATAAAGTAGACTTCAAAGCCGTTGGCGACCATTACGCTAGAGCAAAGTTCCGCGAACTCGCGACTGCGATGGCGGGTGTCGTAAGCGATTGCCATTCGCCAAGGCCCTTCAGGCTTTACTTCTTTCACGTACTCGGCAAGTCCTTGAGCGCTTTCGCCGATTGTTCTCGCGTTAATCGCGTTCGAGCCAAACGGATACATCATTCCGCGACGTCCGCCGGTGCCAAATGGAATGATCGTCCAAAAAACATCGTCGAGCTCTTTCCATTTTCCCGATTGGATGTGTTCAGCAATCGCCGGGGCGTATTCTGCATAGCGAGATTCAGTCAACCAAGTCGTGATGTTTTTAACTGAGCCTTCAGTAATTTTCCCTTCGCTGGCAGCCGATTTAGTTTTAGCCAGGCAGTCGTTAAGGTCGAAAGAAGTCGTAGTTTCAGACATTGATTAGTCGTCTCAGTTTGAAGGGCGGTTGGTCGTATTGAGCCGGCAGGCACCAGAAGTTGAACTCGATGATAGTTCGGTTGGCTTGGTCTTGCCTATGTTTCGAGCTGAATTCTAAAGTTGATTCAATGTTGGCTTCAACCCGT
>CAYMFZ010000475.1:2361-4911 GCA_964389585.1 uncultured Pirellulaceae bacterium
AACTCAGCTACCCGTTAGGCCAGATTGTAATTAAACTTCTACCGACTCAGTAACCGCGTTCGACAGGAACGAGTTGCGAGATGCCAAAATAGACCAACCGCCTTCCACACAATTTCTAATCACATGACTAAAAACGAACCAATCATCAGCGTTTCCGGCCTGCGGGGAATTATCGGCGAAAGCCTCGATCCTATCTTGGCTATCAAGTACAGCACGGCTTACGCGAGTTTGTTGACTGGAGAAGGGCCAGTGGTTGTCACGCGAGATGGACGAGCGACCGGGACGATGTTGGCACAAGCCATCTGTAGCGGATTGTCAGCGATGGGGCGCGACGTGATTTATGGTGATGTGGCCGCGACGCCGACAACCGGAATTTTGGTTCGTGAACACAAAGCGGTCGGAGGAATTCAAATTTCCGCCAGCCACAATCCAGCTCCTTACAACGGGATCAAACTGTTTGAGGCGAGCGGTCGCGTGATTCCGGCAGATGCTGGCGAGAAGGTCATGGAAGCCTACAAGAATTACGAATTTCCTGCGGTCGCCCATGACATGATTGGAAAGATTACCAATCTCGACGATACGACTTCTTCCCATCTCGCGGCAGTATTGAAAACCGTCAACGTCGAAGCGATCAAAGGCAAGAATTACAAAGTCGTACTCGACAGCCATCATGGCGCGGGCTCGATCTTGGGACGCCGACTGTTGACCGAGCTTGGTTGTGAATTGCAATGCTTGGGCGATACGCCTGACGGATTGTTCACGCGTTCGCCTGAGCCGACTGAGGTTAACTTACAGGAAACGACAAAGATGGCGGCGAGTTTTGGAGCCGACGCGGTTTTTTGCCAAGACCCTGATGCTGACCGATTGGCTTTGATCGACGAGGGTGGCAACTACGTTGGTGAAGAGTACACATTGGCGATTGCTTTGAATCACGCGCTGGCAACTCGCAAGGGCCCAGTCGTCATCAATTGCTCGTCCAGTCGGATGTCAGCCGATATCTGCGCATCTCATGGCTGTGAAATTCACTTAAGCGCCGTGGGCGAAGCAAATGTGACGAACAAAATGAAAGAGCTGAACGCCGTCTACGGCGGTGAAGGCAATGGTGGCCCGATTGATCCAACCGTCGGCTACGTGCGTGATAGTTTCGTCGCGATGGCCCAGGTCCTCGACGCGATGGCGGCGACGGGAAAGTCGATCAGTCAATTGGCTGCCGATATTCCTCGCTACGAAATATGCAAAACCAAAATCGAGATTGACCGAGACAAAATTCCAGCCTTGTTTGAAGTTTTGAAGAAACGATTTCCTGACGCGGAGCAGAGCACGATGGATGGCTTGCGGTTGGATTGGAAAGACAAGTGGATCCTTGTCCGCCCAAGCAATACTGAGCCGATTGTTCGAGCGATTGCGGAGGCAAGCACGATGTCAGATGCAAAAGCGCTTTGTGATGCCGCTGCGGAGGCGACGAGCACGGTTTAGAAGCAAAGCTGTCGCTAAATCTCTGGATCCGATCAAAAGTCTCTGGATCCGATTAAAACTTTTGAGCCACGACATGCGTCAGCCTCGGACTTTGAAAATCAGCCGCCACGCGTTAGCGTCCGGTTTAGGAGACCGAACCGGGTGCTAACGCACTGCGGCTGGTCATAAATGTGAGCTTTAACAAACCACTAGCCTTTATTTGGCTTGGCAGAGTTTTTCTCTTCAAGCTCTTTGACATCATCTTTGATTTGAGCGATCGCCCGTCGTGCAGCGACCCTCACCAAAGCGTCTTTGTCTTTCTTTCGATTCTCAAGTTCATCGAGAAATTCATTGGCACTGGCGCCCATGTTTCCAAGCGCGATAGAAGCTTGCTCGCGCGTTCCGGCTTCGGCAGAGCCAAGGCCTCGACCTACGCCTTTGGCTAATGAGGCTGCCTCCGGTCCCATCTTGCTGATCAAGAACATCGCATCCGACTGATGGTGACTGATCGCAAGAAGTTCTTTGAGCTTTGCTAAGGCTTTTGTCGAGTCACCCGTGATTTTCCAATGGGCATAAGCCGCGTGCCCGCTGACGTATTTGTTCTCGCCGTTCATTTTTTCAAGAACGACATCGACCGCACCAGAGGCTTCAGGTCCCAAATGCGCCAGGCCGATCAGAATTCGTTCTTGTTCCGTTGGCGTCAGCGGACGTGCGTTGGCATTATTGGCAAGTCGTTCGGTCAAAAGCTCCGCAACGTTGACGTCAGATGATGTTGGGCCAATCGCACCAAGGCAAACCGCGGCCCAGCCTCGCGTCGAAGGGCCACCTTCATTAAACAGTTTCAACAAAGCTTCCTCTGCATCAATCGCGTCGGTCCCATAAGATTCCAAAACTCGACAAGCGCTGCACTGGTTATTCAAGTCCATGTCGGAGACGCACGAGATGATTTCTTGCATGGCGGATTTTCCTGCGTCGCCCATCCCTTGCAACGCATAAAGCCCGCACCCACGACGCAACGGTTCGTCGCTGACTAACAGTCGTTTGATTTATTTGAGATAAAATTCGCAACCCGGACCAATCGACTTCATGCCACAG
>CAYMFZ010000476.1:0-4878 GCA_964389585.1 uncultured Pirellulaceae bacterium
GGGAAACCCCATGAGTGAGGATTCGTTCCAAGCGTTGGGAACTTTCCCATGAACGGAACGACTTCGGCGAGTGCTGCCGTGCAGTTGGTGTAAGCGATATAACCTTTTTGAGCGGCCTCCATGACATAGCCGCCGCCCCACAAATAATGAAACGCGTTGTCGACGCTGACTTGTCCGATTCCATACTTGTCCGCCATGGCGATTGCTTCGTCCATCGCCTCGTAAGCCGTCGCCTGGCCAAGTTTCATATTCGCGTTCCAGATCTGCGAAGCCGCAAAATTGGTTTCGCGTTTTTCAATCTTCGCGCCCGGAACACAGCCCTGAGATTTTGAGCCAAAGTGATCATCAAGGTGGAGCGCCTTGATCGCATTGTGCGTTCGAATCCCATGCCAGCTCGCGTAAGCCGAGAATTTTGCGGCGGCGTTGCATTCAGATTCATCAAAGTTTCGGTGAGCATAAGCGGCGGCGACCAGCGCGTTATGCTGGTCGACGGGAACGACAAAGAATTTTTCCGACATTGGTTTTTTCTTCAAATCAAGTTTGGTTGTGCGATGAAAATGAGCCGTCGGCAGTAGCCTCGGGCTTGAACGATCTACTAAATAATGGCTGCTGGAATCGGTGCTTCATTGACTTGAGCCAACGGCTGTTCACCTTTGAGGCATCGAATCAAATTTTCGGTCGCCATCATGGCCTGACGTTCAACCGACTCAAAAGTACGTGACCCAATATGCGGCGTGATCAAACAGTTGGGTGCAGTTAACAAAGGATGATCTGCGGGTGGCGGTTCTTGATCAAGTACGTCCGTTGCGTAGCCTCCGACGTTTCCAGCGGCGAGGGCTGTCGCCATGTCGCTGGAATTCACGAGTTCACCACGAGCACAATTCACGATCACAACATCCTTTTTCATTTTCGCGATCGTTTCTGTTCGAATCATGTCTCTGGTTTCATCAGTCAGATTCGTGTGCAGCGAAATGATGTCACAAGTTTCAAAGATTTCATCGAACGCGTCGACTTTTTTGACGTCGAATTCTTTCGCGAATTCTTCCGGCCAATAAAGGTCGAGTCCAACGACATTCATTTCGAATGCTTTGGCACGTTTAACGACTTCCTTGCCGATTCGACCCAGCCCAACGACGCCGATGGTTTTGCCCATGATTTCGTGGCCCGTCATCCGTTTCCAGTTACCCGCACGGACGGCGTTCGCTTGTTCCATCATGTGCCGGAAAACGCCCAGCATCAAACCGAAAGTGTGTTCCGCAACGGTTGTGTGATTGACGCCCGGGCAAAAAGTGAGGGGAATTCCAAGTTCGGTACAGCCCGCGACATCGATCTTGTCGACGCCGATTCCGTACTTCGAAATGATCTTAAGTTTGGGGATCGATTTGTCGAGCACGGCCCGCGTAATCGCATCGTCACCACACAAAAACGCGTCAAACTCCCCTGCAAGTTCAAGCATTTTCGATTCGGGTAACGGTCCACGTTCGCGATGTACTTCAACGCCTGCACTTTCAAGCAAAGCATGATGAGGGCCGGGGGTGTCTTGGTAGGAAGTCGTCGTGAGTAGGATTTTTGCCATTGAATTTGCCAAACAGGAATCGCTTTTTCGGATGTCGTTGAGCGTCAGAATTTAAGCTCTTTAGTTTAAAGTCAGGTGGTAGCTTGAACGAGTCCTATTACGAATTTCGTGAAGGTTCGTCGCTTGCGAGAAAGTCGCGAGTCGAGTCGCTTGAGCCCGTCGTGAATCGACAACACTTGTGTTAATCCGACTGGACCTAGAGGTACCAAGCAACTACTTTTTCTGTATTGTCAGGTTGAAGTCAATTGTCGTTAAACTTGATTCAGCTCACTCATTCATCTGGAAAAAAGTTCATGAACGTCGCTCAAATTATTTCTGACAAGCGAGATGGTGAGGCATTGTCAGAGTCCGCAATTGAGTCGCTGGTAATGGGCTATGCCAACAACGAAGTTCCGGACTACCAGATGGCGGCTTTCGCAATGGCGGTTTACTTTCAGGGGATGACACCCGCAGAGACCGCGATCTTTACTCGGTGCATGATCGACTCAGGAGAGCGATTGAGTTGGCCTGGCAAAGTGCCTTCGGTCGACAAGCACTCGACCGGTGGCATCGGCGACAAAGTCTCGATTCCGCTTGCTCCTCTTCTCGCTTGTTGCGGCGTCCAGGTCCCAATGATCTCTGGCCGAGGTTTGGGGGCAACTGGTGGCACGCTTGATAAGCTCGAATCGATAAAAGGGTATCGAACCGAAATGTCGAACGACGAGTTTCGCAGCATCGTTGAGTGGAATGGTTGCTCGATCGCAAGTGCGTCCGCAACATTGGCACCGGCAGACAAACGGCTTTATGCGCTCCGCGATGTGACAGCGACGGTTCCATCAATACCGCTGATTACTGCAAGTATCCTCAGCAAGAAAGTCGCCGAAGGAATCGACGCGCTCGTTCTCGATGTGAAATGGGGAAGCGGCGCTTTCAAGAAGACGCTTGAACAAGCCCGTGAACTCGCGCGGTCACTCGTCGATGTCGGCAATCAAATGGGCGTCAAGACTTCGGCGGTAATCACGGACATGAATCAGCCACTGGGCAAGATGATTGGAAACGCGATCGAAATAAATGAGTCAGTCGACATCCTCAAAAACGAGGGTCCGGAAGATGTAAAAGAATTGACGATGGAGCTTGGAAGTCGTTTGCTTGTTGCGGCCGGCGTCCAACCCGATTCAAATTCGGCGCGCAAGGAATTGGAGCATCGAATCGTGACGGGAGAAGCGTTGACGAAGTTTGAAGAGATGGTCAAGAGTCACGGTGGGGACTTGAATCTGAAACGAGAGGTCGCCCCGCATCACATTGTTGAATCGGACGAATCAGGGTACGTCAGTCGCATCAATGCGGAGCGTTTGGGGCTTGCGGTAATCGAAATGAATGGCGGGCGAAAAAAAATTGGCGACGAACTGGATCACTCAACCGGAATCGAGTTCTTGGTTCGGCTTGGTGACAAAGTTGAAAAAGGCCAGCCACTCGCGAACGTCTTTTGCGGTTCGAAATCAACAAATTATGCGATGGAGCTTGTTGGAGCGGCAGTCGGAATCAGCGAAGCTGCCCAGACTGAACCAAAGCTGATTGTTGAGTCACATTGATTCCTGGTTCAAACAGATAGGTCAACTTTGGAAAGGCGTTCATGGTTCGCTGTTACGTTGATAGAATCGAGAGTAGAACCAGAACCAATCAGGAAACAAAATGACTGAGTCCGATCGAAATGACTTGATCCAAGCGGCAATCAAAGCTCGCGAAAACGCCTACGCGCCCTATTCAAAATTCTTCGTTGGCGCAGCGTTGCGTTGCGAAGACGGAACGGTGTTCACTGGGTGCAATGTAGAGAACACATCTTACGGACTTTGTATTTGTGCTGAGCGAACGGCGATCTGCAAAGCGGTCTCCGAAGGCCATCAGAAATTCGATGCCATCGCCGTGTCAGCGACTCCTTTCGCAACGCCTTGTGGAGCTTGTCGTCAGTTCATTGTCGAATTCGGCAAGAACATCGAAGTCATCTGCGTGGACGCCAACGACGCGTCGAATGTCAAATCTTGGACGATCGACGAACTCATTCCTGAAAATTTCAAGTTCTGAATTTGAGCGGCTTAGACTTCTGACTGTTTTTAGGCTGCTTTTTTCTGCACCACCTGATCCGATTGTTCAGGATTGAAAATGCGGATTGCCGGTTCCTCTATAGCCTGCGTGGTGGGCTTCACGGCAGGTTTCAATTGCTGCTTCAAATGCATCAGCACATCGGCCTGTTCTTTGTACCGCTGTCGCAGATGCTGCACTCTCGCGTTGGTTGTTTGGAATAGCTCACTCAGCGATTCAATGTGCTGGTCCTTCTTTTCGATGTCCGCATTCTTCTTTTTCAATAGATCACTTAGTTCACCCACCAATCTTTCGATGTGAGCGTCTTTGCGATCCAAGTCAGAATTTTTGCATGTGATGTCAGCGTCTTTGCGATCGAGATCGACAGGTAGTTGTCCAAGTCTCGTAACCGCTTGATTCAACTCTTGCTGAAGCTGCTGAACCTCGTTCGTTTGAAAGACTTGGTTCTCCGGGTAAAGCGCAATCGAATCGAACTCGGCCTGAACTGGGTGAAATCCCTTCTTGGGATCTTGAAGAATCCGAAACGGCAACTTGATGGGCGAATCAGTTTGACGTGCAACCGTTCCTGCCTCAACCATTGCTTCAATGAGGAAGTGCATTCTTGTATCGGCTGGCGAATCAAACTCCAACTGATCTTCCAACACCGTTCGCTGGAAAAGCATTTTCGCCGCCGGTGGATTCTCTAGCTCTTTGATGACAGGATTCAGATGAAGTGGCGCATTGATCGTCCAAGCTGACGGAACATAGGCTGGGCTGTTGTTGAAATCTAGAATCGCAGTCGGACGTCGCTTCATCACGCTTTCAAGATATAGCGTTGACGGCGTGGTGATCACGGCGTCCGCTAACTCGATCGCGTCTGCGATCGGAATTGGGGTCTGATCTGAATATGGATTCTCAGGCTGACTCCGATTGAGATTCTCCAATCCGATTTCATTTTCCAATCCATCCGTCAATCGCCATGTCACCTCAACGGGCCGACCATTGACCGTATCGTTCAGATCAAAACGCTGACGCACAAGCCTTAACGACTCGACCAGATTATCTCTTTGGGTTTGCGTAAACGCCGGCGTGTTGGCAGTCGCAACTAAGATTCGAAAGGGGCGAGCGAGACCTGAAGTTCGAACGGGAAGGTACTCACCGTTGGCGGCTTCGTCCAATCGAGGCAACCCAACGACTTCACACTTACCGACATTTCCCCAAGCCTCCACGGTGCGGGCTTGAGC
>CAYMFZ010000477.1:0-4873 GCA_964389585.1 uncultured Pirellulaceae bacterium
AGCGAGCTGGGACTTCTGGCGAAGTCCACTACAGGTTTTGAAATACCCTCTAGACATTGTGGCCGTTCACTCTGTGAACGAGCGCCCCTGAGCGAAGCTCAAGAATGCAAAACAGATATCAAATATCGAAAACAGATATCGTTTCGAAAATGGCGAGTATCCGAAGTCGCTTGAACTGCTATCGAATTTCGATTGACCATCAGGATGAGATGGCTGGTCGAGTTTTAACTATTTGCACAACCAATAAATTTTGCTCGACGATTCAATTCAACTTTCGCTTCGCATCAGGTTGGCGCTATTTCACGGAGTGAAATGCCACTATTGGCAGCTACTATTAGTAACCGCTAATAGATTGGTGATATTGATTTGCCGCCGTCAATGATTGGCGTTTTTTAAAACAGTGGCTCGCGGCCTAGTTGTCTTCGAACAACCGCCCATTGGCCGGCGTGCATCATCCAGTGGGCGTCTTGCATTAAGAATGCGGCGCCGTAAGTCGGGCAGTAGCTACGAATCGCCTCGGGTCCTTCCTTGGAAAGATCGGCAGCGTCGACTTTTTCCAGCGCGGCCAAAGTTGCAGCTCTTTGCTGTTCGTACAACTTCATCAAGTCTTCTTTGCTGTCGAAAGCCGCCGCGTCATCAGACGTTGCCGTTTCCTTGGCGTACTTTTCTGCGAAACCCTCTGGCAAGGCAGGCATCGAATCAGGAAGGCATTGGTTGATCATATTGTTTTCGGAAACGATCAAATGACCGACTTGCCACTTGATGTGATTGCAGCCGGGAGCCGGGCGGTGCATCATTTCTTCATCGGTAAGATCACCCAAGTACGAGGTCGAGATCATGTGTGCGGTGTCGATGGCTTGCTTGATGGCGGCTTTGGTGTCCATGAAAACTCCCGTTTTGATGTTTGATTTTTGTTTGGTTGATGAAAACGTGGATTGATAACAGCGATCAATTGTAACGTAGAAATTCGTTTTAGCTCAAATAGGGATTTGTAGAACAGTTGTCCTCAACTGTTCCACAGCATGGCCACAAAAACCATTTGCATGTCAAGCGTTTTACCCAAAGTTAAACCTTACTACGCCTGTCAATCCATCAGACAGTTTGCTTGTTGTCTTCGACTTACATTTTTTAACGAAGAGCTCGCAAAGACGCGCAGAGAAATTTATGGCTAATTGCATTTCTTTTTGCGCATCTTTGCAGCCTCAGCGAACTTTGCATTTATCTCCTCAAGTTCAGAACAAGTTGTCCTCGACTTTAGGTAATACTTCGCGATTCGCGTTCAAAGAAATTTGTACTCAGGAACGGTTGAGGACAACCGTTCTACACTTTTTCAGAATCATCGCCATCAATGGAATGTCGCTCGATAATCGTCTCAACATCGACAGCCAACATTTTGGCCATTGTTTTTTCGACCATTTGAATACTAATTTCAGGAAGCGGCTGAATCTCGATACGACTGGCTAATCGTTTGTCAAATTCACCATCGAGTTTCAACAGCTCTTCGTAGTCACCCTCTTCACGACAAGTCTGCATTCGCTTTTCGAGTCGAGTAAGTCGATCGTCTAAGGTTTGCAGCGTCGCAGGTTTGCCTTCTTGGCTGTGGCGAATCCGAATCGAGTACTCAGCGGCAGATTGGTCGAGAACCATTTTTGCTTCTACTGGAACATAGGAATCCGGTAGATACTTTTCGCACAATTCAATGGCGACTTCGACAGTGCCAGCGGCAAATGTGCAGAGGTGAAAATCTTCCATTCGACTAACGTTTTGCTGGACAATTTCCTGAAATCGGGGCGGTTGAAAATTTGATAACTCAATCACGTCGAAACAATCCAGAATTTTGGCAGATGACTTGAGATCTTCAAAACGATCTGGTTCGATGAAGCCAATGATTTGTGGGCGAGGTAGACGCAACCACGGCAGAATCATGTTCAGTAAAGAAAGCTTTCGATTGTAAGGTGACTTGAAATCAATCAACTCCGCGATGTCTTCAAAAGCGAGGATCGTTTCTCCTTCGATTCTCGCTTCGTTGAACATTGAAACGAGTTGGTTTGCGAGCGTCGTTTTCGGATCAAGTGAAAAATTGATGACGCGAACGAGTGCGTAGTTGTAAAGCGGATAGGGAGCGTCGTACCTAACCAACATTTTGGCCAACGATTTCAGATAGATCATGGCTTCTCTTCGGTCGCCTACCAGCAAAACGTTGTTTCGATTGCGGCGCATCAAGGTCAAGCAGATCGTTTCGAGAACGACCGGGTCGAGGTCGACGGCAGAGGAGAACTGATACTGAGCCCATCGAGTTAAGTCGGTTCCGAACCGATTTAGATTAGGCGTCTTTTTGTTGAGCGGTCGGGGCGATTCGGATGAAACAGGATTGGATGCCTCGCTAAGTTGTTGACTTCCATGTTTCAGATACAACATCAATTCTTCTTTGAACGATGGAATATTGATGTTGAGAGACTCTAAAACTTTGGTTGAGTTGAACACGATTGCATCTTGATCGTCAGCATTTTTCTTCGCTGATTCTTCATCAACATTTTCCAATAGCCCAAGCATCAAATGTTCGGCGTTGACGAATTTGTGTTCGAGTCCTCGAGCAACTTTCTCGGCGAGCTTTATCGCTTGTTCCGCGACAGGTCCCATCGAGATTCGAGTTGGCGGATGCGTTTCGTTTGAAGGAAACATTCGCATCGCCGTCGCAGTCAGCGTGGAAACATCAACGCCCGCGCTGCGCAGGCAAAATGCTGCGTCGCAACCGTATTCGTTGGCAATTCCAATCAACAAGTGTTCGGTATCGAAAACCCAAGCACCCATTTTGATTGCGGCTTGTCGAGCATGGTTGATTACACGATTTGCTCTCGCATTCATGGGAAGTTCTTCATCGACTTCATCAGAACTTTCAACCAACTCAAGCACGAGTTCGCGAACTTTGGTTGAATCGACTTCAAGCTTATTCAAAACGACTTCAATGCTCGTTTGCTTGACTCGAGTCAGCGCCAACAATAGATGTTCAGTGCCAACATGGTTGTGATTCAGATTTCGAGCTTCTTCCATCGAGAACTGAATGAGGTCCTTGCAAGCAGGCGTTTGAGGAAGCTTGCCCATTGAGATCATCTCAGGTCCCGCCTCAATTAGTTTTTCGACTTCGAGTCGAACCTTTCTGAGTTTGACTCCCATGGTTTGCAAAACCAGCGATGCCGTGCCTGACCCTTCTTTGACGATGCCCAGCAGCACATGGTCGGGAGAAATGTATTCATGGTTGAAGCGCTGAGCTTCCTGGTTGGCGAGCTGCATCACTTTGCGAGCGCGATCAGTGAATCGTTCGTACATGGAAGAGCGGGAGTTGAAGAAATAGGCAGAAGCGATTTTGGAGAATCAATAACGTCACAAATTTTAGAAACCGCACCCTCAAAGGCAAAAACGGGCCTTAAGAAGTCCTGTTTCCGACGCCGATATCACGACAATTGCTATGTTTAAACACGGGAATCGATTAAAGTAGAGTCGGATGGGAAATTCGGCTTAGCGGTGAAAAATGGCGGAATCTGCGCAAAAAGTACTTCATGAATTGACGGCGGCCGGGCTGCTTTCGTCTGATCATGCGACCAAGTACGGCGAGGAAATCGAAACCGGTGCCGATGCGTTGCTGACAAAATTAGTCAGTGATGGACACATTACCGAGTATCAGGCTGAGAAGTTTCGATCAGGCCAAGCCTCCGATATTTACTTTGGCGATTACGTTGTCATTGATAAATTAGGGCAAGGCGGAATGGGAACCGTCTTGTTGGCGAAGCATCGTCGGATGGATCGACAAGTCGCAATCAAAGTGCTTCCCGTTACCATCCTTGAATCGAAAGATGCCGTCGCTCGATTTTATCAAGAGGTCAAGGTCGCCGCTCAACTGACTCACCCGAGTATTGTTCATGCTTATGATGCAGGTGAGCATCATGGTTTTCACTATCTCGTGATGGAGTATGTTCCTGGTCACGATCTCGCGGCTGTTCTTTCGCAGCTTGGTTTGATTCCAATTTCGTTGGCACTCGACTACATTTCTCAAGCCGCCAGTGGATTGGAATACGCTCATGGCAAAGGCATCGTGCATCGTGACATCAAGCCATCGAACTTGTTGCTCAACGATGAAGGCCAAATCAAGATCCTTGATATGGGATTGGCTCGAATCGGAGGAATTGGTGGTGCTCTCGATCCAGAAGTTTCCCAGCACCTGACGACGACGGGCCAAGTCATGGGGACGGTCGAGTACATGTCACCCGAGCAAGCCGAAGACACGCGCCAGGCCGACGCTCGCTCCGATGTTTATTCGCTTGGGTGTACGCTTTATCGTTTGGTGACAGGTCGCGGACCCTATTCACGTGAGACGGTTGTCAAGACAATTTTGGCACATCGCGATGCAGCGATTCCGGTGATCGAAACGGGAATGCCTGAAGACGCTGCAGTGAACCGGCTGTTCAAAAAGATGGTCGCTAAGAATCCGAACGATCGCTTTCAAACATCAACACAATTAGTCGAAGCGATTCGGCAAATCGAAGAAGGTCAATCCCCGAGTTTTAGTTCAGCAGCACCACCAGTAATTCGAAACGTTCCAGATACTGCGATCGCGGTTCGGTTCAACCAAACCTCAGAACCCGCATCGGTCTCGATACCCGAAGCGATTATTCCAGATGCAGCAGATGCAGCAGATGTGGCTAGCGTTGATTCTTCTGACGATCCAATCATTCCAGATGACTCGGTTGTTTCGGTAACCAGTGGCTACGGTGAACAATCCGAAGTCATTTACATTCCCGATATCGCCCCACCTCGCGGTCGAATCAAACGAGCTCGACAATGGATCAAGGCAGATCGTAGCCGAGGAATTTTGCTT